>JAFAZL010000876.1 GCA_019239815.1 Acidobacteriota bacterium | reverse complement strand
TCAACAGCGAACCGTTCTCAGGCCAGAGCATCATCAACGGCGCCGGAATCGCGGGCGACTCCGCGACGATCTTGCCCGTCGATGCCATCCAGGAATTTAACGTAATCCAGAATCCGAAAGCGGAATATGGTTGGAAGCCCGGCACGATGGTCAACGTGGGCATCAAATCCGGTACCAATACGTTGCACGGCACTGCCTACGGGTTTGGCCGCACAACGTCGCTTGACGCTCGAAATTATTACGATCCGGTCGGAACGGAAAAATCTCCTCGAAATTTGAAACAATTTGGCGCGACCGGTGGTGGCGCCATCATCAAGGACAAGCTGTTCTACTTCGGAGCCTATGAGGGCCAGCGTTATACGGTCGGCAACGTTGGACAGATTGCGACGCCGGCGACGGTGGGTCTCGCAGCACCCGCGAGCGGCTCGGACTGCGCGTTCACTGGTGTTGCAGGCGGCGACTGCGCGAATAGCGCAACCAACGCGATCGCCGATGTTCATGCTGCTTTCCTGGCGGGTCAAATTCCTAATGACGTCAGCGCGGCCAGCCTGAAAATCGCAGGTTGCACTCTCGGCCCGCCGATCTCGTGCAACGGCTCTGGAATCCCGCTCAATGACGGCACGAATCCCGCCGGAAACACCGTGATCAACTACGGGTTGCCCAACAGCGTCAGCGTCGACAATGCCGTCGGCAAGATCGACTACAAGCTAAATCTAAAAAACACTTTGAGCGGAATGTATTTCTTCGGTAATAACAACGGCACGGTCCAGGACGCGTCTCAGCTGCAGACAAAGTGGCTGACGCAAATTCACACTCGCGCTCAGGTTGCCGGTGTGAACTGGGTCTGGACGCCGACAGCACTCTGGATCAACGAGGCACGGTTCGGCTACAACCGGCTTTACCAGCCGACATTTCCCAACGATCACGGAGTGCCCGCCACAGACTACGGACTCAATACTGGGGTTACGAATCCACTCTACGGCGGCCTGCCACGCATCAACGTCTTGGGATTCTTTGGATTCCCGGTCTCAGGAATTGGAGGATTTAATTGGCCCAAGGTTCAAGGACCGGACACGCGCTACCAGTTTGTGGATCACATCTCCCGGACGATCGGAAAGCATGCTATCAAGTTCGGCATTGAGGAGCACCGCGATAGTTTCAGCGGCGGCGCTTACGGCGGAACTCGAGGACGATTTAAATTCTTGGGCGGTAACGCGTTCACTTCCACTGACGGCACCATTGCGTCTTCCCCGCTCGAAGACTTCTTTGCCGGTTCACCAACGAACGGCAGCCTGCTTACGGGCGACCCGACACGCCACATTCACAATTGGGGAACAGCCCTCTTCGTCCAGGATGATTGGCGGGTCACCAGCCATCTGACGCTGAATCTCGGTTTGCGCTATGAACTGAACACCGTCATCAAAGACTCGAAAAACCAGCTCGCCAATTTCGATCCCAACGTTGGGCTCGTACAAGTCGGCAAAGGGATTAGTGGTCCGTACAACCTCGATCCTTACAACCTGGCTCCCCGCGCCGGTTTTGCCTGGGACTTTGCGGGCAACAACAGGACCGTGCTTCGGGGCGGCGCAGGAATTATCTACGAAACCATTAACTGGGAATCATTCCTGGCGCTGAACAACACTCTTGGTCTTTCGACAATTCCTACTGGTGGAATCGGCGTTACGCCAGGGACAGGCAATATTGCCACCGGACTGATCGTCTATCCGGGTTCGGCACTCAACTGGGACAACATCGGAGGTGGCACCGTTTTCCCGACTGGCACGATTGATTGCAGCGTGGCCACCGGGAGTCCATGTTCGATCATGGGCATAACGCAAAACTTCAAGACTCCTTACGTCTATATGTGGAACCTGGATCTCCAACATGCCTTCAACCCTCGCCTCACGTTGGAAGCGGCCTACGTCGGCAACCATGGCTCAAAACTTGCCGGTATTCGCGATGTCAACCAAAACGTACCCGCGCTCGATACCGCTGGAGACGAGCAGTCCGGCAGGCCGTTCAACGATCAGTTTCCGTTCCTCAGTTTTATCTATCAGATGGGAAACATCTACAAATCGAATTACGACGGACTTCAGGTCACCTTCACGGGGAGGGACTATCACGGCTTCACCTTCATAGCAGGATATACGTACTCACACGCGCTTGACGACGTGGGAGCCAACTGGGACTTCGGCGCAGGCTCGGGTCTGCCAATGGACAGCTATCACCCGCAGCGCGAGTATGCGAGCAGCGACTATGACATGCGTCACCGGTTCACGCTGTCCGCAACCTACGCCGTGCCAGGCGTAAAGGGTTATGCGCAGTTGCTCGAAGGCTGGCGGCTAAATTCCATCGTTAGTCTATTCGGCGCGCAGCCTTGGGGTGTCATCGACACCGGCACCGACCTCAGCCACACAGGCGAGGGAGTGGATCGCTGGGACTTCACGGGAAGTCCTTCGGATTTCAAGGCCACCAAATCCACCGGTGTTCCATGGATCGCAAATACGAATTTCGTCACCGACGCCGGTGGAAATGTGATTGGCGTCGCCCCGGGCGCACCTGCGGCGGCCGCGACGTGCATCACAGCTGCGGGCAGCCAAGCGGCTGCGAACCAGCTTGCCACTTGGGGTTGTTACGCAGAGGGCAAATCGATAATGACTCCGCCGGCTCCCGGAACATTCGGCACGATGGGTCGCAACACGTTCCGCGATTTCGGCTTCAAGAATGTGGACTTCTCCGCCGACAAAATGTTCCGTTTCGGTGAGCGCATCAGCATGCAATTCCGCGCGGAATTCTTCAACATCTTCAATCACCCGAACTTTGCCAATCCGTTCGGGGGGCAAAACGGGTGGGGACACAACGATCCATCTGTTCCCGGACCCGGCGGTTTCGGTTGCTCATGTGCGACACCGGACGTCGCAGCCTCGAACCCGGTGATCG
>JAFAZL010000864.1 GCA_019239815.1 Acidobacteriota bacterium | reverse complement strand
GGCGGTCGAGTTCGGACTCGTCCCTGCATTTGAATTGGATTCCGCGGAATCGGCAGGCGCTGCTCGCGGGTTGCCGCCCGGATTTTGCTCCAGCGCGCTGCCCGTTGGTGGTGCTGCGGAAGAATGTGGATCGCTTGGGGTGTTGTTGGCCGATGGCGGAGCTTCCGGCGAAGCACCTGTATGCGGAGGGGATGGAAAAAGGCTCTGCAAGAGTTCATCGTCGATCAACGACAGATCGTGTTCGACAAGCCGCAGCGGTGGTTTGTACTCATCTGGCGCGAGCAACACCGTTTCCTTGAGATCGCGAATCGCACGGCGAATGTGAATCTGAAGCTGCTTGTAGCCGTTGAGTTGATGGTCGGCGTTGGGATGCTCTTTTTTCAGCGCGTCGACGGCGGCGCGAGCGTTATCGCGGTATTTCTCCATGATCGTGCCGATGGCGTTGTAGTCGCTCGACTGCGAGGCGTGACGAACTTCGGCGAGCTGCTCGTCGCTTAGTTTTTCGAAGAGCTTGGCTTTGTGGACTGAGTTTGTTTCGTGATCGAAACGGGCCTGCAGTTCGCTGGAAGTGCCGGACCTTGTTTTGTCCGAGGCATCTCGAACGGATGTCGCGGGCCACAGACCAGGATTGACGCAGCAGACGAGTGCGATCGCCATCGAGACCACTCCGTACTGGAGGCACGAGCGCATCTATTGCCTTTTCGCTTCGAGCTGGTGCTGCAAGACCTGCGTCCGTTGCTTGGCCTGCCAGACTTGATCGGGATTTTTGTTTTCGTCCATCGACAGGAACTTCTGGTAAGCCTCAAGCGCCGGCTTGATCTGATGCAACTTATCGTAACAAAGCGCGCGGATGAACCACGCGCCCGCCCCGGGCTGCTCGACCTTGGCGATGACGTCGAGGCCGGCAAGCGTTGAGACGCAATCTCCCGACAGGTAGTAAGCCGAATTCATATCTTTCCAATAGGTGACGTTGTTCGGGTCGAGCTGGATCGCAGCCTTGAATTGCTTTTCGGCGGATGCGTAGTCGTGCTTCTGGAGGTAGATGCGGCCGAGGCCGGCGACGAGCTGCGCGTCTTTTGGAGTCAGCGTGATCGCGTGTTGCAGAGTGGCGATGGCGTCGTCGAAGTGCTTTTGCGCGATCTGGATGTCGGCGCGTAGGCGAAGCGTGTCGGAACTCGGCGGCGCACCTTTTTCGGCGCGATCGAGTTCGGCGAGGGCTTCGTCGTAATTTTGTTGTTCGACGAGGAAATGGATGACGCGAGCACGGGCGGCCTGGTCGTTTGGCTGGAGTGCGAGGTATTTGCGATAGGCGTCCGCGGCTTCGGGCTTCTCTTCCGCGTCGAGCGTTTGGGCCAAGCCGAGCGCGGCCACGGTGGAATTGAGGTCGGCGTTGAGCAAGGCGCGAAATTTGGATTCGGCTTCGGCGGGACGCTTGAGTTTTAGGTAGAGGCGGGCGAGGTGAAGTGTGGCTTCCGAATCGCGCGGATCGAGATTCACGGCGCCTTCGAAGGAATTCGCAGCGCCGGCGAAGTCACCCGTTCGCTCTTGCGCGACGCCGAGAAGAATTCTTGGGCGCGATTGCGATGGAAGGAGTTCGACGGCTTTCTTCAGCGGCGCCACCGCGTCGGCGGGAGCCGGATCGGTGAGAAGGATGCCGAGGTTCAGGTACGCTTCGGTCATTTTTGGATCGAGAGCAATCGCCTTTTCGTACTCCGCGCGGGCTTCGGAAACTTGTTTCAGGCCGGTGTATGCGTAGCCGAGCTGAAAATGTGCAAACGCGACGTCGGGCTTTTCGGCGATGAATTTCTGGAGCGGGGTGATGGCGGCGGTGAAATCGCTCTTGTCGATATCACGCTGGGCTTCGTCGAGGTAGTCGTTCAGCGGGTTATGGATCGTTTCTTTTCGCGACTGCGGTGCGGACGCCTGGCTGCGCGATGTGGACTGCGCGAGTGTTTCGGGCTGGGTGCCGGTAGCAGGCAGAACATGCTGCGCCAGTATGAAAAGAAACAGAGTGACGACGGCGCGGCAACTCGCGAAGATCATGATTCCGAGGACGGGGCGTTGGCTCCGGATTCGATTGTAGCTGAAGGGCTCGATGATTTGGATGCACGGCCGGGCTGGCGCTTTGCCTGCTGCCCGTTCGCGTTGTTGTTGGTGGTGGGATGACCGTTGTTGTGAGTGGCGAGTGCGCGGGCTAGGAATTTTCCGGTGTGCGATTGCGCGTTGCGGGCGACTTGCTCGGGCGTGCCGGTGGCGATGATCTTGCCGCCTTGATCGCCGCCTTCGGGGCCGAGGTCGATGAGCCAGTCGGCGGATTTGATCACGTCGAGATTGTGTTCTATGACGACGAGAGAGGCGCCGGACTCGAGTAGTTTGCGGAATGCGGCGAGAAGCTTGGCGATGTCGTCGAAGTGCAGACCGGTGGTCGGCTCGTCGAGGATGTAAAGGATTTCTTTGTTTTCGCTGCGGGTCAGGTGCGACGCGAGTTTGAGACGCTGGGCTTCGCCGCCGGAGAGCGTCGTCGCGGATTGGCCGAGACGCAGGTAGCCGAGACCGATCTCGTTGAGCACGCGGAGTTTTGACGTCACTTTTGGCACTGCGGCGAAAAATGCAAGCGCTTCGCGGACGGTCATTTGGAGAACGTCGTGAACGTTCTTGCCGTGGAAGCGAACTTCGAGTACGGAACTCTTGAAGCGCGAGCCGCGGCACTCTTCGCAGATGAGTTCGACGTCGGCGAGGAATTGCATCTCGACGGTGACGGTGCCGTCGCCCTGGCAGGTCTCGCAGCGACCGCCAGGGACGTTGAATGAAAAATGGCCGGCGGTGAATCCGCGGCGCTTGGCGTCGGGCGTATCGGCGAAGACTTCGCGGATGGCGTCGAATGCTTTCAGATAGGTCGCGGGATTCGAACGCGGCGTGCGGCCGATCGGCGACTGATCGACGATCACGATTTCGCGGATTTCGGCGTCGCCTTCGATGCGATCACAGAATTCCTTGATGCTGCTGCCGTTGCGCTTCGCGGTGAGCGCTTTGTAGAGGACGTCGTGCACGATCGTCGATTTTCCGGAGCCGCTCACGCCGGTGATGACGGTGAGCGTGCTGAGTGGAATCATCAGATCGACGTTCTGCAAGTTATGAACGTTCGCGCCGTAGAGGCGAATAAATTTCCCGTTGGGCTTGTGGCGGCTGTTGGGAACGGGGATGCGCAATTCACCGTTGAGGTAGCGGCCGGTGATCGACTTCGGCTCTTTGAGCATCGCATCGTAGGTACCGGAGAAAAGGAGTTTGCCGCCGAGCTCGCCGGCGCCCGGGCCGAGGTCGATGACGGAGTCGGCTTCTTCGATCGTGTCCGGGTCGTGCTCGACGACGAGGACGGTGTTGCCGAGATCGCGGAGCGACTTGAGGATGTCGATGAGACGCTGTGTGTCGCGCGGATGGAGGCCGATGGACGGCTCGTCGAGGACGTAGAGCGCACCTACGAGATGGGAACCGAGCGATGTCGCGAGCTGAATGCGCTGGGATTCGCCGCCGGAGAGCGTCGAAGTAAGACGGTCGAGCGTCAGGTAGTCGAGGCCGACCTCGTCAAGGAATTGCAGGCGGGAACGAACTTCGTCAAGAACTTTGTCGGCGATTTTCGCCTGTGAAGGCGTGAGTTGCAGCGTGCCGAAAAAAACGCGCGCTTCCTTGACGGTGAGCCTGCAAATCTCGGTGATTGATTTGCCAGCGACGCGAACAGCGCGAGCTTCGGGACGCAAACGCGTGCCGCCGCAATCGGGGCAGGTCGCGTAGCCTCGATAACGGCTCAGGAAGACGCGAACGTGGAGTTTGTATTTCTTGCGCTCGAGATAGTTGAAGAAGCCTTTGACGCCGTCGAATTTGTTCGCAGGGTCGCCTTCGAGCAGGAGCTTTCGCTGGTCCGCGGTCAGGTGTCGCCAGGCGACGTTGGTCGGAATGCCCTGCGACTTAGCGAATTTCTTCGCTTCCTGCATCAGACCGCGATATCGAGGCTTAGTCCACGGCTCGATCGCGCCGTCATCGAGCGACTTGCTGGAATCGGGCACGACGAGATTCAGGTCGAAGTCGATCGTGTTGCCAAATCCCTGGCAGCGTGGGCATGCGCCCCACGGATTGTTAAACGAAAAGAGGCGCGGCTCCGGCTCCTGATAAATGGTGCCGTCGTTCTTGCACTCGAAACGATCGTTAAAAACGAGTCGCTCCGGCGCAGTTCCGGCGGTCGTGTCGGCTGGGAATTCGAGGATGGCTTCGCCGTTCCCTTCGCGGTAGCAAATTTCGATCGAATCGACCAAGCGGGCGCGCGATTCCGCACTGACCGCGAGGCGATCGACAACAACCCAGACCGGCTTCGAGAAATCGACATCAAGCAAAGTTTCGGGCGAGGAAAACTCGTGCAGACGGCCATCCTGATACAGACGATTGAAGCCGCGCTTCTGAATATCGATCAACGCGTTTCGCACGGATTCTTGCGACGGCGTCGCCGGCTTTTTCTTCTGTAATCGCCGGGCGGCGGGCGTTGGGGCCTGCGGAGCACTCACGCGCAACTGATACAGAACATAAAATCGCCGGCCTGGAGCCAGTGCCAGGACTTTCGTCGCGATTTCATCCGGATTGTCGCGACGGACCAACGCGCCGCACGTGATGCAATACGTCTCGCCACAACGAGCGAACAACAACCGCAGATAGTCGTAAATTTCCGTCGCCGTGGCGACCGTCGAGCGCGGATTTCGCGTCGAATTCTTCTGGCGAATCGCCACCGCCGGCGCGATACCCGAGATGTCATCGACGTCCGGCTTCTCCATGCGCTCCAGGAACTGACGCGCATAGGCCGAGAGTGACTCGACATACCGTCGCTGTCCTTCGGCGTAGACCGTGTCGAAGGCGAGCGAGGACTTCCCGGAGCCGCTAACACCGGTCACAACCGTGATGGCGTTATGCGGGATTTCGACGCTAACGTTTTTGAGATTGTGAACGCGCGCGCCTCGAATGGAGATCGTGTCGTTGCCCGAACTGCCGACTGGCTGCGCCGACGCGTCCGCTGGAATGAGTTCGTTGGTTCCCAAGGCTAGTCCGGACAGTACGGCCACGCACAGGCGGGTTCGGTGGCGACTGCCTAAACTTTAAATTATACGGACGGGATTAACTTTGGGCAAATGGAAAGCGAAACGTCGTAAACGCCAGCGAACATCGAACACGCACGAGGGGGGCAAAACCCGAAGCTCACTCGGTCAAGAGCTTGATCGACCCAACTCCGCCCTCCACTCGCAGCCGGATCGTCACGGGGGCCTTACCGAAGGCGTCGTTCGTATATTCGTCGCCTTCTTTCTTGAGGCCTGGTGCCAGGATGCCGCCAATGCCACCGGAAGCGTGCGCGTCTACTCCAACGTTCCGGGGCAGACGAACGAGGGCCTCGCCCACGCCGCC
>JAFAZL010000707.1 GCA_019239815.1 Acidobacteriota bacterium | reverse complement strand
ACGCGAAATCGAGCGCGGTTTCCGGCGTGTACAAAGTTGCCGCTGATCTCGGCACAAGTCTCGACAAAGCGCTGGACGATTTTCGCAACAAGAAGCTGTTCGATTTTGGATTCGATGATGTGAGCGCCGTCGATATGCGCGATGGCTCGAAATCCTATTCGCTGGTAAAAGGTGGACAGGATTGGTGGTCGAACGGAAAGAAGATGGACAGTATGAGCGCGCAAGTGTTCATCGACAAGATTCGTGACCTGGCGGCGACAAAGTTTCCGGATTCGGGTTTCACGACGGCTGCGATCACGATGAAGGTCACTTCCAACGACGGCAAGCGCGTCGAGAATATTTCCATCGCCAAAAGCGGCGATAACTACCTCGCGAAGCGCGAAGGCGAACCCTCACTCTATCAGCTAGATTCCAAGGCAGTTGAGGAACTCCAGAAGTCCGCCGAAGGCGTGAAACCTGCGGCCGAGCCAGCACCCGCGCCAGCCGCTCCCGCGAAAAAGTAGCTTGGCTTAAAACAGCATTCAATGTTCCGGTAGGTAAGATTTCTGCTTCGCGACGAACCCGTCGACAGGCGAACCCTGAACTACTGCAATTGTTTGCAGATTTCGTCGACGATTTCCTCTGGCGTCAGGCGAACATCGACGACGATCGCGTCGTTTGGTTCTTCCAGGTCAGCAAACTGCGCTGCGAGAATCTTGTCATCGGCAAAGTGTCCCTTGCGCGCGCGCAAGTGCGCGTCGATGACTTCGTAACTGCCCTTCAGATAAACCAGCCGGACCGAAAGCTTTTCGCGAAGCATTTGCCGGTAACTTCGCTTCAATGCGGAACAGCCGAGAACAACACTGCGGTTCTCTGCGTAAGCTTTTGCCAGATATTCGTGCATCGACGCGAGCCAGGGCATGCGATCGGCATCGGTTAGCGGAATCCCGCGATGCATCTTGTCTTTATTGGCAGCAGAATGAAAATCATCGGCATCGGCAAATTCCGAACCGAGTCGCTCCGCGAGCATTTTCCCAACGGTGGTCTTGCCCGACCCCGTCACGCCCATCACGATCACGATCATCCGACCCTTAGCCCTCGCTCCTTGGTCACTTATTTCCGCGCAGCAACAAGATCACATCGAGCAAGACAAGCACGGCCACGACAACCTCGACGACAAACATCCGCCGTTCGTTGAATTGCGCGACCATGAACTCGTACAACTCGCCCGCCGTCTTCAACTTCTCCGCGACCAGCGTCTTGTAATCGTTGGCACCGATCCTGGTCGAAGCCACGCGATAAACACGCGCGTAGTATGTGTCGCTGATGAATTTCACCGCGTACTCGGTGCGTTCCGCTAGATCCATGATGTCGAGCCGGAGCTCATTCAGTCGGCCGGCACGCCGCGAAAGTCGAAAGCGCGACCAAAAGCTCTCGCGGCCTTCGAGCGAGCTGTAAACGTTAGATAAGACGTTGGTGAGCAGCTCGTCGTAATAGCGAAACTCGAGTAACTGTGTGTTCGCATACTCGAGCAGGTCGATCACAGACGAAGTCGCTTCCGGCTTGTCATAGACAAGCGCGGCGGCCCAGCCGACGACGACAAGATCGGTCGGATAGTAGGAAAGGCCTGAGCGCACGACCTCATCTCGCTCTCCGGCGGACAGAGCGACCAACTCTCCACGAACGGCACGCGTGATCGGATCGCCGTAGCTTTGCAGCATCTCCGCCGCGGTTGCTGCGACATCGTCTGTGTTCTTAGCAGACTGAATGTCGATGATCAGATAATCTTCGTCGAGCCACTTTTGCGATGGCTTGATCATCGCGGGGCGAAATCGCTCGAGCCGCGCACGCAGCAGGTCTTCGGCAGCCTTCTCCACTTCGGGCGCGTTCATCCACCGATAAGAGTGCGTGGGAAGCGAATCCAACTCGCAATGGAATGGAGTGACCAACTCCACGCAGGCCACACCAAACCAGTAATACTTGATGCGGCTGTCGAGCGATTCTCCGGTCGGCAGTTCGATCGTTCCGGTGGTCTCGATGATCGGCGCTGTAGGCGCCTGAGCGTATTCGGGGGCTCTGCCGGTTGGAGACGCAGCCGATTTCGGCGACGCGTCCGGCTTCAGCAGCGTGTTGAGGCGATCGAGCTCAAACGCTTCGCTGACATCGAAGAAGCTGAGAACGCGGAAGTAGCCTTGAACGAGCATGCGTAAAAGGAACTGCCTCTCAAAGATGGAGCCACGAATAGGAGCAGTAGTGTAGCCGAACCGGCGGCCTTGTTGATGAACGGCTGTAATGTATTGATACAGAGATAGTTAGATGTTGACGGTTATCCGTCGTTGTCGCGATAGGCTGCGGGTTTGGGGTCGTGCTTTACCTCGCCGTAGCGGGCTGCGAGCCAGGCTCGCGCTTCGTCCGGGTGATAGTTGAACGGGCCCATCCCGCCAGCGTACGCGATTTTTCCTTGCTCATCGATGATGTAGAGGCGTTCGGGCCAGGCGGAGTAGGCGTCGTTCGCGGCGTTGCTCATGTCGTCGATGCCGAAGGGCAGTGGATATTTCTGGCGCTGGACGAAATCGTTGGCAATGGCGATGCGCTGCTCGAGCGTTTTCGGCTGCGCGTAGCAGACATCTTCTTTCACGTTGGACTTCATCTGCCACTCATCGGTGGGATGCGCTTCGCGCACGTACACGGTTAGGAAGTCGGCGTGATCCTTGTAATCGTTATAGATCTGGACGATGTCGCCGACCTGGCGACGAAATGGCGGTCAAGTGTAGCTGCCAAAAACGACCATCAGCGGGCGGCCGCCGATGCGATCGCGAATCTGGAAGCGGTCTTTGCCGTTCAGGGTCAATACCGAGGCGTCGGGAGCCTTGTCACCCGGGCGCAGCTTGCCGCGATGCATGTGGGGCAGAGCGTAGCGGACCATGCCGTAAGCGTCTTTTGGACTGCCCGCCATCACCGATAGGCCGATGAAGGCCAGGACCAAGAGCGCGCCGAGGCCGGCGGCGAACCATATTGCCATTCGTTTCACGGTTCCACTTTCGGAGAAATTTCCAAAGACATTCTACGCGTTCCGAATCGGGACTGAATAGTAGGGAAGCACTATTTGGCCTGCACCATTTGGGGAGCGGTCACCACCCCTCCCCCTCCCCCCGGGGTGTTTGTGCAAGGATGTGAATCTAAAGGAGATGAACCTCGTTTGATCACAAGGATTTCATTCTAAATGGGTTACTGGTTGTTGGCTCGATAAGTGCCTGAAAAAAGCCGATTACTGCCGGGTTGACAGGTGATTGAAGGCGTATGTTTACCTGAAAACAGTATAGCCGATGGGTTAACTTTTGTCAAGAGGCACGGAGACGCTTATGGAGCCGGTCAGCCTTCCATACCCGCATACTCGGCTAGTTACCGGGATCTCGCAGTTCCGTCGGTGCTCGCGTCGGCGTCCGCCGGTCACATTTCGGCATCGAAGCGGTGAGGAAGCCCGTTTCCTGCGACCGTGACGATTCTTCCTGTTTTTGCATCGACGCGACGGATGCGATTGTTTACGAATTCAGAGATGAAAAGATTGCCCTCGGAATCCACGGCCAGCCCGGCAGGATTTGCGAGTTTTGCGGCCGCGGCCTGGCCGCCATCTCCCCCAAAACCGCGCTCACCGTTTCCCGCAACAATCGCCTGCCTTTGCGGGTCGGGACCGACACGAGCCACGAGGTCTTCAGAACCTTGCACAAAGTAGACGTTTCCTTGGGAATCGACCACTGGATCGGACGGGGAAGGCTGATACGGGATTGCTGCCGGCTGCGGAGGACAGTTTTCGTGCGGACCGCCGGTCTGCGCAATGGTGCCAATGATCCCTGTTTGATGATCGATGCGGCGGATCCGGCAGTTCGCGGAGTCAGCGAGGAAGAGGTTGCCTGCGGCATCGAGTACAATCTGTTGAAGAGAGTGGAAGCTAGCGTCAACTGCCGAGGCTCCATCGCCGCTGAAACCGATCTTGCCACTGCCCGCGGCCCTCGAAATGATTCCGGTAGAAGGGTTCACCTTGAAAATCTTGCCCTGGCCGCCGTCGGAAATGAACAGATTTCCGCCAGAGTCTACTGCCAAGCCATCAATATGCGAGAAGTTTACGGAGAGAGCAGTAGAACCCTCAGTTGTGGCGCCTTCTTTACCGGTTCCGGCGACCGTCGAAATCAAACCCGTGTGCGCCTCGACTTTGTAGACTCGTTGCCACTCGGCGATCAACAGATTGCCTTCGAGATCGATCGCCAATGAGGAGACGTAGTAGAGACCCGCTCTTGTAGCTGCGATGCCCTCGCGGTAGCAGCAATCCTTGCGGTTTCCGGCTACCGTCTCGATCGTTCCCTTGCGCAAATCGATACGGCGAACGCGATGCTCCTCCTGCTCAACAACGAAGAGATGACCATCGTGGTCGAGAGCGAGCGCAGTGGGACCGTTTAATGCG
>JAFAZL010000512.1 GCA_019239815.1 Acidobacteriota bacterium | reverse complement strand
TTGCGCAGGGCGCCGGTTCCGTGGCCGTGGATTATGCGGATGCGGGGGCGATTTGCCAAGGCGGCTTCGTCGAGGAACTTGTCGACGCGGCCGGTGGCTTCTTCGACCGTTGAGCCGATGACGTTGATTTCGTCGCCGGCGGGATTGTCGGAGGGCTTCGATGTGACGGTGACATTGAGGCGCGCGGGCGCGGCGGAGGCCGCGCCTGGCGGAGCGCCTTCGACGCCAGTGATCTGATCGACCGCGACTTTCATGCGCAGGGGGCCGGCTTCGATTTCGGCGGTGTTGCCGACGATGCGACGCAACACTACGGGTTTGCTGAAACCGCGAACGCGGATTTTTGCGCCGGGTTGGAGGCTTGCTGCGCTAGGCGCGGTCGGCGCATTTGTGGAGACGCCGAGATCGGACTGCGAATCCGACAGAGTCTGCACGACGGCGGCGTTGAGTTCATCGCGGGCTTCGCCACGAGCATCCTGCAATTTGCGGCGCGAAGATTTTTCGAGTTGCGCGCGGAGTTCGCGATCTTTGACCGCTTCGACGATGGCTGCGACGTTTTCGTCGAAGCGCTTTTGCATTTCGGAGAATTGGGCTTCGAGTTCCTTGATGCGGCGCTGCTGGCGCTCGACCCATTCGGTGCGCAGCTTTTTGCGTTCGTCTTCGAGCGTCTGACGTTCTGCATTCATCTGTTGTTGGGTGCGATCGAGCTCATCGCGGCTGCGATGCAGGTAGGCGATGAGATCGGCGGCTTCGCGCGATTCGGGAGTCAGCAGGGAGCGAGCGCGTTCGATGAGATCGTGAGGGAGGCCGAGACGCTGGGCGATGGCGATACCGCTGGAGCCGCCGGGAACGCCGACCATCAGGCGATATGTGGGACGGAGATGCACATCGTCGAATTCGACGGCGGCGTTGACGACGCCTGGAGTTGTTGAGGCGTATGTTTTCAGGCGATCGTGATGGGTCGTGGCCAGCACGATGCATTTTTTTGCGCGAAATTCGTCGAGGAGGGCGACGGCGAGGGCGGCGCCTTCTTCAGGAGCGGTGCCGGTGCCCATTTCGTCGACGAGAACGAGCGTTTGGGGCGTGGCTTCTTCGAGCATCGACTTGAGATTGAGCATGTGCGCCGAAAACGTAGAGAGGTCGGCGGCGATCGATTGTTCATCGCCGATGTCGACGAGAACGCGATCGAAAATTGGGAGAACGGCGCGCTGCGCGGCGACGGGAATTCCAGATTGCGCGGAAAGCGCGGCGATTCCGGTCGTCTTCAGCGCGACCGTTTTGCCGCCGGTATTCGGCCCGCTGATGACGAGAAGTCGCTCTTCGCCGCCGAGATTGAGCGACATTGGGACGATCGGGCGATTTTCGCGGCGGAGTTTGTTTTCGAGCACCGGATGGCGGGCGCCATCGAGACGTAGTTCGTTCGAGTCGGAAAATTCGGGTGTCGTGGCGTCGAAGTCCTGAGCGAAACGAGCTCGAGCAAAGGCGCTGTCGAGTTCGGCGATCGTTTCGGCTGCAGCGACGAGCGGGGTGCGCATCGCCTGGAGGCGTTCGGTGAGACTGCGCAGGATGCGGACGATTTCGGCGGCTTCTTCTTCGGCGAGCTGGACGAGCTGATTGTTGGACTCGACGGTTTCGAGTGGCTCGAGAAAAACGGTCTGGCCAGTGGCGCTGGCTCCATGCATGACGCCGGGAACGGCACGGCGCTGCTCGGCGCGGACGGGGATGACGAAGCGATCGTTGCGCAGCGTGACGTAGTCTTCACCGGCGCTGGCGTTACGCGAGCGGAGAATTTGCTGGAGCGTTTTTTGAATTGAAGAGCGCGTTTCGCTGACGAGGGCGCGAATGCGGCGCAGTGTTGGCGAAGCATCGTCGCTGATTTCGCCGCTTGGCAAGATCGCGCGACGAATCGCGGCGAGCAAATCGCGAAAATCGCCGACAGACGCGGCGCGTGCGGCAAGCAGCGGAAACTTTGCGGCGTCTTCCTTGAACTGCGGTTTGAGCCATGCGGCGGTGTCAAGAAGCGATGCAGCGTCCAGAAATTCGCGCGCTTCGAGCACTACGCCGACGCCTTCGATGCGATCGAGCCACGTTTGTGGGTCGGCGAGACCGCCAAAACCGAGTTCGCGGCCAGAGCGAAGCCACTCTCGGGCTTCGCGAATCAATGCGAAAGAGGATTCGAGCGCGGCGCGATCGGTTGTCGGCGCGAGCGCGTCGATGTGACGATGGCCGGGCGCACAGGTCGTGCGCTGGCGCGACAGTTCGCGCAGCTTGTCGAATTCGAGAACGTCCTGGGCGGAGCGCGACATCGGCTTCTATTTTAGTTTGCCGGACAGATAGGACGCCACTTCGGCGGGCGTGGCGGCTCGGTGGATCAAGCGGCCACCGGCTTCAACCCAAGGCGCTTCGTGTGCGAGCTCGACTTCGCGGACGCGTTCGATGATCGGTTCCCAGAAATCCCCGAAGACGGCGAACGGCTTCGGCTGGAGCACGGATTTGTTGAGCATTTCCCAGACGACGGAGAGCTCGACGAGCGTGCCAGTGCCGCCTTTGCATGCGACGAAGCCGTGGCCGAGGCGAATCAGTTCGAACAAGCGTTCTTGCCAGGTGCGCATGCGGACTTCGACGTCGATCCATTCATTCGCTTGCGAAGCGGTAAAAAATTCTGCGGTGACGCCGTACGTTTTTCCGCAGCGTTCTTTTGCGCCACGCGATACCGCAGCCATCACGCCGGCGTAACCGCCGCTGCAGACGGCGAAGCCCGCGACGGCCAAGGCCCGACCGAGCTCGCGCGCGTTTTCATAGTCCGGCTCGCCTTCGCGGGGACGCGAACTGCCGAACACGGTGATGATTTTTTCCGTGATTTCTGGAGCCGCGGTCACGCCTTCACGGTATCACTTCGGCGTGTGCGGCGTTGCGCAACAATGCGGGGCCTTCGAGCGGTCGTGAGCGTTTGTCGCCGGCGTATTGTCGAACTCTTCGATCATCGCGACGCTCAGGGCGTCGAGCGCGTCGGTGGCTTCGTGATTGTTCCCGCCTTGATTGTTGCTCAGGAAGGAAAAAATCAGCGTGCGGCCGCCGGGAGTTTCTGCGAAGCCCGAGCGAGTGCGCACATGTTCGACGGAACCAGTTTTTGCATGAATGCGTCCGGCAGCGATCGTGGTGCGCATGCGATCTTCGAGCGTTCCGTCGACTCCGGCGACCGGGAGCGACGCAAAATAGGATGAGAACCACGGCTGCGTCTGGGCGTATTTGAGAAGGGCGACGAGCGCGCGCGGCGTGACGAGATCGTGACGCGAAAGCCCGGAGCCGTCGGTCTGAATCACGTCGCCGGGCGCGATTCCTGCGGCAGTGTAAAAATCGACGGGAAATTTCATCAGGTCATCGGGAGTTGCCCAAAGGCCAGACTGACGCGCGGAGGTGCGCAGCAACATTTCGGCGTGCAGATTCTGGCTGATTTTGTTGACGAGCTTGACGGAGTCGCCGAGCGGGATGGAGATATGTTCGGCGAGCACGGCACGCGGGGTCGTGTCGGGCGGAACTTCGGGAATGTGGACGGCGCGCGGATTGCCGGCGATCTTCACACCGCGGTCGGTGAGCAATTTTTGGAGAACCGAGGCGGCGTGGAGAGCGGGCTCGTGCACAGCGAGAACGAGCTTGCGAGGCGCGCTGTTGGCGGGAAGCGTGCCGCGGACGACGACGAGTTGAGCGCCTGGCTCGCGTGTGAGGGTGAGATCGGATTTCACTTCGGCAGCTGACGTGACGACGTTGTTTTCGACGTAGAAATCGGGCGTGGCCGGCGCGATTTCGGCTTTCACTGGATCGCTAGCAAGCACGCCGGGTGTCAGCGTCAGCGTGGCGGTGTTGTCGTCGATCACAATCGCGGAGATGGCGGCGCCATATTCCCAAACCATGTCACCGATTTCCCAGCCGTCGGGATAGGGCTCACGCGGAAAATAGCTGTCGTCGCCGATGACATCGCCCTTGATTTGCTTTACGCCTTTAGAGACAAGTTTGTCGGCGAGTTCGGCGAGGACTTTTTCGGGCGGGCCGTCGAACTCTTCTTTCAAATTGAACGGGAACACGCGATTGGAGAGATTCGGGTCGCCGCGACCGACGAGGAATAAATCGCTGGAGAGCGTGCCATCGTCGGAGAGGGTGCCGCGCGTTTCGAGCGTGGTGTGAAATTTGTAGTCAGCGCCGAGTTTCGAGAGGGCCAGCGCGGTGCTGAAGAGCTTCATGTTGGAAGCGGGGACGAAGTATTTGTCTTCGTTGAGCGCGTAGAGCGTTTCGCCGGTGGTAGCGTCCGCGATCAACAGGCCCCATTCGCCCTTGCTGGCGGCGGGATTCGAGAGCGCGACGTCCACGCGGGCGGAAAACCGGTTTGCGGCGGCGGTATCGCGACGTTGCCGAGACTTTTGCGTCTGCGCGTGTGCCGGCGTTTTTGTATACGTAGATTCGGATTGCGCTTGGGCAAAATGCGCAACTGCAAGCGAGAGAGTCGCCGCCGC
>JAFAZL010000377.1 GCA_019239815.1 Acidobacteriota bacterium | reverse complement strand
TCGATGTAGACCGGCTTATCGCAGGAGTCACCGAGGGCCTGCCGAAGCTTGTTTACAGTGGTATTGACGTTGGCGTCGTAGTTGACGTGCGTCTCGTTGGGCCAGAGGCGAAGACGAAGCTCCTCGCGGGTCAGCACATCGCCCTGCTTTTCGACGAGCGCGAGCAGCACCTGGTAAACCTTGCCCTGAAGGCGAAGGCGCGAGCCACTTTTTGTTACTTCCTGGCGCTGCTGGTCGATCTGGAACGGGCCGAACCGGATATAACGCGCAGGGAGCTGGATCGTCCGGGCCGCTCCTGTGGCCGCATCAGGTTCCATTGTCGAACTCAAGTCAGAAAGAGACATACACCCCACCCATGAGCAGATAGACGCGGGAGACTGACATCCGTTTTGCTATGGAATACGGAAATTTGAGAAGAAGGTTTCGTTGTAAATCGAAGAAAGACAAAGAGGTTACAGAAATTAAGATAAGTATATAAACGGGCTACAAGAAATTGATACGGAGCCGCCGTTACATAGATTGTGACAGGCTCAAATGGCGGTCTTTGTTTCAGATCCGTCAAATATTTGCGCTTTCCTTCTGAAAAGGCCCCGTCTAACTGCAGCAAGCCGGTTTCCTGCTTACGGAGAGCATCGATGACAATTCGACTAAGCTTGATTTTTCTGGTGGTGTGCGGATTTGGAGTTCGGGCCCTGGCTGAGACGGGTTCGGCGGCGCCTGTGATCTCTGGCGCTATGGACACTTCAGGCGCGGGAACAGAAGCGGACGACGGACCTGCCGAGCGAGCGAATGCGGCATGGGAAGCGAAGAATTGGGAGCGCGCAGCGAAACTGTATGAGGAGCTTTCGAAAGAGAAGGATGCGCCAGCGCGGGTGTGGTTGCGGCTCGGCGGCTCGCTGAGGGCGCTGCGAAAATACGATCAGGCGCTGGCGGCGTTTGAAAAAGCGACGCAGGCGGGCGCGGGTGCGTTCGCGGAATACGGTAAAGCTGCGACCTACGCGGGAATGAAGGACATCGAAAAGGCGTTTGCAGCGCTGGATGCGGCGGTGCAGCAGGGATATTCGGATGCGGCGACATTGGGGGCGGATCCGAATTTGGCGGGGCTTCGCGGCGACGCGCGATTCGAAAAGGTCGTGGAACAGGCGAAGCGCAACGCGCGCCCTTGTGCTTATGCGAAAGAGAATCGGCAGCTGGATTTCTGGCTGGGCGAATGGGATGTGAGCACGACGCAAGGCGGAGTGCCGGCGGGCACGAGCAAGATCGAGTTAATTCTGGAGGACTGCGTGGTGCAGGAGAACTGGAAGAGCTTGAACTCGCCGTATTCGGGGAAGAGCTACAACATTTATGACGCGGCTTTGAAACGGTGGGAACAATATTGGGTCGACAATGTCGGTGGAAATATTTTCTTTCACGGGGAGCTGTTGAAAGACGGCGTAATGGACTATTGGACGGATGATATTCCGCAGAGTGGCGGGCCGGCTTTGCGGAGGCATCTGCAATTTATTCCGATTGGGCCGGACAAGGTGCGGCAGTTCAGCCGCGGATCGACGGATGGTGGGAAGAATTGGAATGTTGAGTACGACTTTACTTATGTGAGGAAAGCGAAGAGCGGGAGTTGATCGTCGCTCGTGCTCGCGGGTCGGCGGACCGCGTAGGGGCGGGGCAAGCCGCGCCCCTACGAAGGCATTGTTTCAGTTCCCGGCTGCGGCACCGGATTGAGTTGTGCTCGGTAGGATCGACAGCTCGATGTGCGATGGATATTGGCTGGAGCGGTAAACGCGCTGGGTCGCTTTTTGATAGTCGGAGGCTTTGGCCTCGAAAATGTTGGGCACGAATTTTTGCGGATTCCGGTCGTAGAGTGGGAACCAGGTGCTCTGGACCTGGACCATGATGCGGTGACCTTTCTTGAAAACGTGATTCGTGGTGTGCAGGTCGATGGTGAACGGCGTCACGGTGTTGGGTGTGATGGGCTCGGGTTTTTCGAACGAGTTGCGATATCGGCCGCGGAAGATCTCGTCGGCGACCATGAGTTCGAATCCGGAGAGCTTCCAGTCTTGCGGCATGGATTCTGGATAGACATCGATCAATTTCACGACCCAATCGGAATCAGAGCCGGTGGTGGAGGCGAAGAGTTTGGCCGTTACTTGGCCCGCGAGCGTTACATCGTCGGTGAGCGGCGGCGTTTGCCAGGTGAGCACGTCGGGACGCTGATCGACGAAGCGCTGATCCTGCACGAGCCAGGTGTACCAACTGCCCGGGTGGTCCTCAGGATAGGTCATGTCGACGGGGCGATGTCGATTGGGGACGGGGTGCGCGGGGTCGCTGATATACGTGTCGAAGGCGGCGTCGGCGGATTTGCTGTCGTCTGAGCTCGAGGATGCCGCGGAAGGCGCGGTGAAGGAGAGCGCGCCATCTTCCCTCATATATATGTTGCGGGTTTGCGCTTCGCGCGGCGGCCAGGAATCGTATTTCACCCATTCATCGCTGCCGGTCTGAAATGTGATCGCCTCTTTCAGCGGCAACTGGCCTTGGTCTTTCAACCAATACGCGAACCAAGGCGCCTCGATATTTTGGCGGAAGTAGACGCTGGTGTCGCTACCGAACGGAATGTCGCCGAGTGAGTTGCCTTTGCCGTGTCCCCAGCCGCCGTGATTCCA
>JAFAZL010000365.1 GCA_019239815.1 Acidobacteriota bacterium | reverse complement strand
ATGGGATTCGGGCATCGCCGCCGAGTTTTTTCGCGAATCCACGCGACGCCCTTTTCGAGCGAAATATCTGGCCTCAAACGGCGCGCGAGTTCTTGGATTGAAATTAAGTCTTGCGGATCTAGGGAAGAAATTACTTCAGGCTTTGTTGCCGCCACTGCGTTAAACCTCGTTCAAAAAGTGCGCATACACACGTGTAGCGCGCTCTTGATTTACACCGAGGTTCACAGTGACTCGTGGAGGACTGGTCCGTTCTGGCTACTACGGCGAGAATTGCGGGGAATCGAGCCGACCCCCGAAAGCCGGGGAGCTCTCCCCGGACAACGAACAACCCAATGTTCGCGTTTAACTTTAAAACCTGTCAAGAAAAATATGAAGAAAGTTTAAGTTCAAAGTTTCGCAAAATTTTGGGCACCGAAAGAGAGGTGACGGCATCTTACCTCTTGAGCGAGACGAAAGCGCACAAGAGAGAGGCAAAAACAACATGAGCGAAATTACGACGATTCTTAAGGCACTCGGCAATACCAAAATCCCTTTGGGAAAATTGTTTAGGACGTTAAACCCGAAGTTGAAGCCAGAGGCGGTCAAAAATTTTAATAGCGATGTTCAGGATCTAGAATCGGCGGGCGTTTTGATAGATAGAAAGAACAACTCCGAAAGTACGATCAGGGTTAGTGAGAGCGCTATCGGAATAGAGGTCTAACCGAAGGTTAGTCTGCTTTCGCCCTTTGGTACTCAGCCTCTACCTTTTCGAGCGCTGCGCGCATCTGTGTGACACTTGCGCGGCCGTAATGCTTGTCCGTTACGTTCCTCGGTGAGTGCCTCATGATGTCAGTACGCAACGAAAGATCGATTGCTAGGTCCTTCATTGCAGTGTCGAGGCCGCGGCGGAAGGCGTGCATCTGCACGGGGAAAGTAATTCCAGCTTCACGGCAAATGGGCTGCACTTGATTCAGCATAATGTGTTCAAAGATGATGGGGACTTGAGACGAGTAGGCTTGGTGAAAAATGAATCCGTCGCCCGAATTCCGTTTCCGATGCGCCTCTAGTTGCTTCGCCACCGTCTTAACAACAACGACCGGAACCTTGCTCGACTTGGTCTTGGTGTCTTCGACGATCTGACGGTTAACGACGGTTCGTCGTATGTTGAGTAGACCGGCCTGCTTGTCGTAGTCGGTCCATTTCAATCCTTTGATCTCTTCGAGCCGTAACCCCGTAAAGAACGCGACCAAGAAAGCGGCTCGCATCGTGTGACGCCAGTCGTCCGCTTCTTTTGGTGCGGCGGGACGGATCGCTGTCAAAAGTTTCTTCACCTCGGCAAGACTATAGGCATGAGTTTCGATGTCTCGTCCGCTCATGACCATTGCGTCGCGAACCGGGTTGAAGTCCACCAACCCATCACCAACCGCCGCGCGGAAAGCCCCACTCAAAAAGTTTCTGACGTGTCGATAACTGGTTGTCGCCCGCATATCGTCGCCATCTTTTTCGATCAGAGCGCGGAAGAGTCTATTGATGTCGGGCGTTCGGACGTTGCGGAGTTGGATGTCGGGAATCAAGTCACAAATAATCTTGAAATCGCGCCGATAGCCTTTGAGCGTGACCCGGCGAACCGGGCGACCATTCGAACCGATGCCGGCTTGCAAATAGTCTTGGAGGTACGATTTCCAGGAGTCCGCGGAAAGCCCTTCGCGTTTGCCCGCATTGATGGGCGCGAGCTTCTCATCCGCCATTGCCCGGACTGTTTGTGGAGGTTCGCCGTTCGAAGAAGGCCGATACTGAGCAACCGGCGCAAGCTTGTGGTACATGTCCTTACGAACGATTTTGCCGTTTTTTACAACGTTTTCGCGAACTTTGAGCAACCACCACTTTCCGTGAACGCGAACCGTACCTTTTTGCATCGTCCGCCTCCGATGCTTTAGTATCTCCTGCATGGGTACAGCGTGGGTACAGAAAGACAAAATAGTCAGTCTTTAGGCACCATTTTAATACTTGACAGGGCATCGCGAGAGCCCTCCCTTTTCTTTTTTGGCTCTTGTCTCGTCGATTGAACTCCCACAAACATCGGTTTGATTTTGAGCAGACATTCGTTTCCGCTACGATATTGGCGCGGCCATGACCACAATTCTTCTCCACACTGGCAAGGCAATCACTCCCACTCACGAGATTGAGGATGCCGGCATATTGATCTGCGATGGAGTCATCGAGGCTGTCGGCGCGCGAGCGGATCTGAGCTTGCCGGCAGGCGCGATCGAAATTAAAGCCACCGATCAGACGGCTGTGCCCGGATTTATCGACGTTCACATTCACGGCGCCGGTGGTCGCGACGTGATGGAGGGCAACAACGAAGCGCTGTCGACGGTGGCGCGCACTGTGGCCAAGCGCGGCACGACGTCGATGGTGGCGACCACGGTGACTGCGGCGCCCGACGATATTGTTCGCAGCGTCGAAGGGATTGCCAACTTCATTACGAACCAGCACCGCACCGAGGATCCACGCGCCGAGGTCTTGGGAATCCACTATGAGGGGCCGTTCATCAGTTCAGCGCGGCGTGGCGTGCATCCCAAGGAATGGGTGACGCTGCCGAACCGGGAGCTGCTCGATCGCATGGTAACGGCCGCGGCCGGGAACGCTCGGATCTTGACGATCGCACCGGAGTTGCTCGGCGCAATGCCTTGCATCGATGCGGCGCGCAACGCGGGGATTGTCGTTGCGATGGGACACACCGACGCGACGTACGAGCAAGCGCGCGCGGCGATTGCACACGGCGCGCATCACGCAGTGCATGTCTACAACGCGATGCGGCCGTTTTCGCATCGCGACAGTGGCGTGATTGGCGCGGTGCTTACATCACCGGAAGTCAGCGCCGAGCTGATCGCCGATGGAGTTCACGTCGAAGAAGCGGCAATGCGTGTCTTGTTGCAAGCGAAGGGACCGGGCTGCGTGATTTTGGTCAGCGACGGAATTTCCGCCACAGGAATGCCCGACGGCACGTACAGCCTCGGCAAATTCGATGTGACGGTGACCGACGGCGTGGCGCGCAATTCGGAAGGAAAGCTCGCCGGGAGTACGCTGACGCTCGATCGCGCGTTGCGCAACATCGTTCGCATGGGATGGTCGCTGAGCGACACCGTGCGTATGCTGACAGCGAATCCGGCGAAGCTGCTTGGCCTGGAATTTAAGAAGGGCGCGCTGCGCACGGGCGCCGACGCGGACATCGTTTTGCTGAATGAAGCGCTGGAAGTGACGAACGTGTGGGCGCGCGGTGTTCCTCTGAACTAACGAGCGCGGGCCTTACGAAGTTTTGCGCTAGGGATTCAGCGGAACGTTCAGTTCGTGGGCGAGTTGCGAAGCGTTGAACGGGCTGCACGCGAAATAGCGTTCTCCCACTTTTAAAGTAGGCACCTTCCGCTTGCCGTGATTCGCCTTGATGACGATCTCTTCCGCGTCGTCATCTTCCTCGATGTTGATTTCCCGATAGGGAATCCCGCGCTGCGTCAGAAAAGATTTCACGCGACGGCAATCGGGACACCAGTTCGTGGTGTACATCGTGATGGTTTCCATCAGGCCCTGTTTGGATGCATGGGTGTGGCCGATTTATTCGCCAGGAACGGCAACACTGTGACGCCGGCGCGCAACCTGAATGCGGATGAGCGAGCGCTGCAACGCGATCGCAGCGCGGCCCCAGTCGACGTTTGGATCGCTTTGAGCTTGCGCCAGCCGGTCTTCGGCGCGCTTCTTGGCTTTTTCGGCGCGGTCAACGTCAATCTCGCCGGCGCGTTCCGCCATCTCGGCGAGTACGGTCACGCGTTCGGTCAGAACTTCCGCGAAACCGCTGATGATCGCAATCGGATCAGATTGCGTGCCGCTCTTCGAGCGATACGTCAGTTCGCCGATGCCGAGTTCCGTGATCAACGGCGCGTGACCCGGCAGGACGCCCAACTGGCCGTCGGCGCCGGGAAGCGTCACTTCCGCGACGGTCTCGCGCAGCAATTGCCGCTCGGGCGTGACGATGATCAACTCGATGGAATCAGCAGCCATTTTATCTCAGTGTTCCTGATCAATACCTAAGCCACGCTCGAACTACGCGCTCGCCTTCATCTTCTCGGCCTTTTCGAGCGCTTCCTCGATCGTGCCGACCATGTAGAACGCCTGCTCCGGAACATCGTCATACTTGCCTTCGACGATTTCCTTGAAGCTGCGAACCGTGTCTTCGATCTTGACGTACTTGCCTTCGAGGCCGGTAAACTGCGCCGCGACGAACATCGGTTGTGACAAGAAGCGCTCGATCTTACGCGCGCGAGCGACGGTGCGCTTGTCTTCGTCCGAAAGTTCTTCGATACCGAGAATTGCGATGATGTCTTGCAAATCTTTGTAGCGCTGGAGAATCGATTTCACCGCGCGCGCGACGGTGTAGTGCTCCTGGCCGACGATGCGGGGGTCGAGAATGCGCGAGTAGCTTGCCAGAGGATCGACGGCGGGATAGATGCCGCGTTCGACGATCTGACGGCTGAGGTTCGTGGTCGCATCCAAGTGCGCGAAGGTCGCGGCCGGAGCGGGGTCGGTGTAATCGTCGGCGGGAACGTAAATCGCCTGCACCGAAGTGATCGAACCGGATTTTGTGGAAGTGATGCGCTCCTGCAACTCGCCGATTTCGGTGTTGAGATTCGGCTGGTAACCGACGGCGCTGGGCATGCGGCCGAGAAGCGCGGAAACTTCGGAACCTGCCTGCACGAAACGAAAAATGTTGTCGATGAAAAGCAGGACGTCGAGATGTTCTTCGTCGCGGAAATATTCGGCGACGGTGAGGCCGGTGAGACCGACGCGCAAACGCGAGCCCGGCGGTTCGGTCATTTGCCCGTAGATGAGAGCGGCGCGCGATTTTTCGGAATTGCCGGGGACGATTACGCCGCCTTCCGACATTTCGAGCCAGAGGTCGTTGCCTTCACGCGTGCGTTCGCCCACGCCGGCGAACACCGACACGCCGCCGTGCTTCATCGCGACGTTGTGAATCAATTCCATAATCAAAACGGTTTTGCCGACGCCGGCGCCGCCGAAGAGGCCGATCTTTCCGCCCTTGAGGTACGGTTCGATGAGATCGACGACTTTGATCCCGGTCTCGAACATTTCCAGCGAAGTAGATTGGTCCTCGAGGCTCGGCGCCGGGCGGTGAATCGAATAGTGCTTGTCGCTCTTCACGGGGCCGAGCTGATCGACGGGCTTGCCGAGCACGTTCATCACGCGGCCGAGCGTGGGTCGGCCGACAGGAACGGTGATGCCGTCGCCGGTGTCGATCGCTTTCATGCCGCGAACCATGCCTTCGGTCGGCTCCATCGCGACGGCGCGGACGCGGCCTTCGCCAAGGTGCTGCTGCACTTCGACGATAACGTCGATCGGTTCGGCGACGTTGAACCCTTCGCTCGTTACGCGAACGGCGTTGAAAATCGCGGGCAGATGTCCGCCTTCAAATTCGATGTCGAGCACCGGTCCGATGACCTGAACGACTTTGCCGACTTTTCCTTGTTCTGGCATTGCCTCTCCTACTTTCCGTAATTCGCGCCGCTGACGATTTCGATGATTTCGGTGGTAATCGCTGCCTGGCGAACTTTGTTCATGTGCAGCGTCAAAGCCTCGATGACTTCGCCGGCGTTTTTCGTGGCGGCTTCCATCGCTGTCATGCGCGCAGCATATTCGGAAGCGGATGACTCGAGCATCGCGCGCAAAACCTGCGTTTCGACGTAGCGCGGTAGCAATTTGTTTAGCAGATGTTCGGCTGGCTGCTCGTAGATGTAATCGATCGCGCTGCTATCTTGCTGAGCCTGGCTCTTTTCGCCGTGAGCGACACGCTCGGCGTCGTGACGCGGGTCATTTTCGGCGTCCGGCGCTTCGACCATTTTCTCGATGGGCAGAAGCTTTTCCACCGTGAGATTCGGCGCCATCACGCTCTTGAATTCGCTGAAGATAATGTAGACCGCGTCGATCTTCTCTTCGACGTAGAGCTGTGCGGCGAGATTCGCGATTTCACGCGCAGTTTTGAACTCTACGCGCGCCAGCACGTTGATGAACTCGCCGGCGAGCTGGAAACCTGCCTTCTTAAGCGAATCGCGGCCCTTCTTGCCGACCGGAATGGTGATGATTCTCTTACCGTTGTTCGCGCGGAAAAACTCGTTCGCTTTGCGCAGCAGGTTCGCATTAAACGCGCCAGCCAGGCCGCGTTCGCCACTCATCACAATCGCGAGAATGTTTTTCTCTTCGCGCTGCGCCATCAGCGGATTGGAAACATCCTGAATCCGCGACATGACCGAGCGCAACAAACGCGCCAGTTCCTGCGCGTACGGCCGTGCCGCCAACGCCGCTTCCTGAGCGCGACGCAACCGCGCTGCGGCGACGAACTTCATCGCGCGCGTGATCTGCTGGCTGCTCTTCACAGACCGGATGCGGCGCCGAAAATCGAGAAGTGTTGGCATAGTTCGCTGCGGCTAAGTACGACTCGTTACTTCGCAGCCGCGACGGCTTCCTTTTCCGACGTGGTAAACCGTTGCTTGAATTCTTCGACCGCTTTCTTGATCTCGCCTTTGATCGCGTCGTCGAGAGCTTTCTTTTCCTTGATCGAAGTCAAGATCCCGGAATGGCTCGTCTCGACGAACTGCACGAATTCTTTTTCGAAGCGGCGAACATCGGCCACTGGAATCGAATCCAGCGGGCCGGTCGTGGCGATGAAGATGATCAGTACCTGCTTTTCGACCGACAAAGGATGGTACTGATCCTGTTTGAGAACTTCCGTCAATCGCTGACCGCGGCCGAGCTGCGCTTGCGTCGCTTTATCGAGCTGATCGGAGCCGAACTGCGCGAATGATGCGAGATCGCGGAATTGCGCCATGTCCAACCGCAGCGAGCCAGCAACCTGCCGCATCGCCTTGATCTGCGCGTTGCCGCCGACGCGGCTGACCGAGATGCCGACGTTAATTGCGGGACGAATACCGGCGTTGAACAAATCGGCCTCGAGATAAATCTGGCCGTCGGTGATCGAAATCACGTTCGTCGGAATGTAAGCCGAAACGTCGCCCGCCTGCGTTTCGATGACGGGCAGGGAAGTAAGCGAACCAGCGCCGAGCTTGTCGTTCAACTTCGCAGCGCGTTCCAACAAGCGCGAGTGAAGATAAAACACGTCGCCAGGGAACGCTTCGCGTCCGGGCGGGCGGCGCAGCAAGAGCGAAATTTCGCGGTAGGCCTGTGCGTGCTTGGAAAGGTCGTCGTAGAACGTGATCGCGTGCTTCTTGTTGTCGCGAAAATATTCGCCCATTGCGCACGCGGCGTAAGGTGCGATGTATTGCACAGAAGCGGGCTCGGAAGCGGACGACGCGACGATGATGGTGTAATCCATCGCGCCGGCATCGGTGAGCACCTTTACAACCTGCGCGATCGTCGAGCGCTTCTGCCCGATCGCGCAGTAGATGCAAACCATGTCTCCGCCCTTCTGGTTGATGATCGTGTCCAGAATAACGGCGGTCTTACCGGTTTGGCGGTCGCCGATGATCAGCTCGCGTTGTCCGCGGCCGATTGGAATCATCGAGTCGATGGCTTTGATACCGGTCTGAACCGGCTCGCGCACCGGCTGGCGATCGAGAACGCCTGGAGCGATTCTTTCGAGCGGATTGCGCTGCTTCGCGTTGATGGGGCCCTTGCCGTCGAGCGGCTCGCCAAGCGGGCTGACCACGCGTCCGATGAGCGCTTCGCCTACAGGGACCGACATAATCGTGTTGGTGCGCTTGACGGTGTCGCCTTCTTTGAGTTCGACAGTTTCGCCGAGCAGCACGGCGCCAACCTCGTCTTCTTCGAGGTTGAGCGCGATGCCAAAAACGTTGTGCGGGAATGCCAGCATCTCGCCGGCCATGACCTTGTCGAGCCCATGAATGCGCGCGATTCCGTCACCGACGCTGATGATCGAGCCTACTTCATCGACCGCGACAGTCTGCTCATAGTTCGCGATCTGTTCGCGCAGGATCTTGCTGATTTCGTCCGCTTTTATATTCGCCATTCGCGCTCCGTAACCTTTACCGAAACTGGGGCCTTGCTGGGCCTTCGTGCACTCTCTCGAATGAACCGGGATTCAGCCCGGCGAACTCGAGGCTCGTCTAAACTTTGCAAAAACTGCATGACCGCGTTTTACAACGGCCCGCGCCGACTATACCCGGCGAGTTTCTCTTTTACTCGCCCGTCAACTTTTATTCGCCCGACAACTTCGACCGCATTTCGTTCAACCGATTGCGTACCGATCCGTCGTAAATCGCATCACCGATTCGCACAACCGCGCCGCCAAGCAAACTCGGGTCGAGAGAATATTTCGGCTCGATACGCTGTCCCGTCATGCGCTCCAGCGTGAATGCGAATTCCGCTTTTTGTGCCGCGGTGAGGTCGACTGCCGAAAAAATCTCCGCCTCGGCGATACCTTGCCGCTTGCGAATCACTTCCTGAAACGACTCGACAATTTCCGGCAGGATGTGCATCCGGCCGTGGTCGGTGACGACGAACAGGAAGTTGCGGACGATCTTGCTCGCGCCAAGCCGCGCCACTAGCCTTTCGATCACGCCGTGCTTCGCTTCGCGATCGACCGCGGGGCTGGCCAGAAAATTTCGGAGTTCAGCCGATTCCGCGTAAGCGTCGCGGAAGTCCGTCAACTGACGGAGCGCTGGATCGCCAGCGCCCTGTGCCAATGCTATATCCGCCAGCGCGTTGGCATATTGAAGACTAGCTGACTTCAATTGGGTCTCCCCGCAAGGCCCTTTACGAACGCGCTGACGAGCGCTTCCTGAGCCTGCGGCGTGAGTTGTTTTGCGAGTTGCGATTCGGCGCCGTCTACGGCGAGATTGGCCGCGAGCGCTTTCAATTCCAAACGCGCCGCGCGTTCGGCCGCATCGATTTCGGCGGCCGCCGCGGCTTCGATCTTTTGCGCATCGCTCAGCGTTGCATTTCGGATCCGCTCGGCTTCGGCGGCTGCTTCCCGCTGTGCCTGCGCCCGAAGCTGTGCGACTTCCTGTTCAAGTTTGGCAAGTTTCTGTTCGGCTTCTTTCAGCTGCCGGTCCGCCTCGATCCGTATTTCGGTTGCCTTCTTGATCGCCGCGCCGATTTCGTCGGAGCGCTTGCGAAAAATCGGTGGCAGCAGCTTGCCGAAGACCCAGAGCAACCCGAGCGCGACGAGAGCAAAATTGATCCACTTGAAAAGTTCGTTCGCGTGCGCGTTGGCCTCGCCGCCTTCTGCGGCATATACGCTGACCACGCCGAATAAAATTGCGAACATTACGCTGACAATTAGGGAAATACGACGACCCGTCATGAAACCTCTCTGACTGGGCTGGTTGGCCGGGGT
>JAFAZL010000722.1 GCA_019239815.1 Acidobacteriota bacterium | reverse complement strand
CCAGAAATACCTGGAGAAGCGTGGCGCGACGTCTTGCCACTTTTAATTCGTAACTACTAAGAAGAAAAACGCCGGCAAGATGCTCTTCGAGGCTCAGGACTAGCCGGCACTACAAAAATAAAATCGGCGCCAGGTTGAACCGGCGCCGATTTTATTTTTGTGTTCGTTAGGATGCTGTCTCAGACCTGTAGAACGTCGCCGTCGCGGGCGACGATTTCGTACAGCACCGGATTCACAAAGAAGCCGAGCAGCAGGCGTGAGAGAAGTCCGGCAACGACGACGATTGCGAACGGTTTTTGTGTATCGCTGCCGACGCCGGTCGACATCGCGGCGGGGAGCAATCCGAGGCACGCGACGAGCGCGGTCATCATGATCGGACGGAGACGGAGCAGGGAAGCGTCTCGGGTTGCGTCGCGAATCGTCGCTCCTTCGAGGCGCAGCTTATTGATGTAACTGACGAGGATGACGGCAGTTTCAACAGAGACTCCGAGTAAGGCGAGCAGACCCAGACCGCTCGAGACGCTGAACGGTACATGCAAAACTTTCAGCGCGATCAATGCGCCGACCGGCTCGGTGAGGATTACGCCGAGCGCGATCGTGACCGGGAATTTAAAGTTGCCGTAGAGCGCGAAAAGAATCAGGAAGATCAGGAAGATCGCCAACGGGCCGATGACATATAGCTGCTGTTTTGCCTCGAGCAGTTCGCTGTATTCACCACCCCAATCCAGCCGATAGCCTTCCGGGAGACGAACCGACTTCGCCACTGCTCGTTGTCCCGCTTGCACGATGCCTTCGAGATCGCGCCCGGTAACTGAAAATTGAATGCCGATGTAACGCGAATTGTTTTCGCGATAGATGAACGATGCACCGCTCTGTTCCTTGATTGTGGCGAGCTCGGAGAGCGGGATGTGTTGGCCGCCCGGAGCGGGAACGAGTAGATTGCCGATTTGCTGTGCATTGGAGCGGTACTGCGGCTCCATTCGGACGACGAGATCGAAGAGTTTTTCGCCTTGGATGACTTGAGTAGCCGCTTGCCCACCGACAGCGGTCTGCACAACCATTTCCGCGTCGGACACGTTGATTCCATAGCGCGCGATTTTGGGACGGTCGATGTCTACGATCAAGCTGGGCTGCCCAAGTTCGCGAACGACGGTGAGTTGGGTGAAGCCGGACGTGCGATCGAGTACATTTCGAATCTCGACGGCTTTCTGCTCAAGCACGTTGAGGTCGGGGCCAAAGATTTTCACGGCGAGAGCGGACTTCAGACCTGTGAGCGCTTCGTCTACAGCGTCTTCAGCAGGCTGCGTGAAATTGAAGATCACACCGGGGTAGGCAGAGAGCTGTTTTTCGACGTCGCGACTCAGATCCTCTTTTGTGTGAATCGGGCCGGAACTCCACGACTTGTCCTCATACGGTTTGAGGCCAACATAAAATTCACAATTGAAAAATCCAGTCGGGTCGGTGCCATCATCGGGGCGTCCGAGTTCGGACCCGACAACCGTGACTTGCGGATATTTGATGAGCACGTTGCGGACTTGCGGAGCGAATTTAGCGGCTTCGTCAAATCCGATCGTGTAGGGCATTGTCGCGCGGACCCACAGAGCCCCTTCGTCGAGATGCGGCAAGAATTCGCCACCGATCAGCGGAAGAAGCAGCAGCGTGAATCCGAAGATCAATACGGCAACCGCAACGGTGATTTTGGGGTGATCGAGGCACCAGACGAGGCGACCGGCGTAACGGTCGCGAATCCAGTTGTAAACGCGGTTCTGCTTTTCCTTGATTCCACTCTTAAACCAGTAGGAAGCGATGACCGGAACAAACGTTAGCGTGAAGACGAGCGCGCCGAGCAGCGCGAACGACATGGTGTCGGCCATCGGATGGAACAGCTTCCCGGACGGACCGGTGAGCGCGTAGATCGGCAAATACCCCGCGATGATGACAGCGACGGAATAGAAGATCGGACGATCAACGTCGCGCGCTGCGTGCAGGATGACTTCGTGCAAGTTGTAATCGGTACCTTCGCGCTCGGATAGTTCGCGATAGATGTTTTCGACCATCACGATGGTCCCGTCGATGATGATGCCGAAGTCGATCGCGCCGATGGAGAGTAGATTCGCCGCTTCGCCGGTGGCGTGCAGAAAGATGAAAGCGAAGAGCAGCGCCAGGGGAATCGTGAGAGCCGCGATCACGGCGGCTCGGAAGCTGACGAGGAAAAACAGCAGCACGAGGAAGACAAGAATCATGCCGCTAAGCAGGTTGTGCTCGACGGTATCGGTTGTGACGCGAACGAGGTCGCTGCGATCGTAGTAGGGATGGATTTTTACGTCGGGCGGCAGGGTGGCGCGATTGAGCTCGTCGGTTTTCTGTTCCACGCCGCGCAGCACGTTCTGCGTTTGTTCGCCACGGCGCATCAGGATTACGCCTTCGACGGCGTCGTCGTTGTTCTTTGCTTTGTCCTGAAATCCAAAAATGCCGAGGCGCGGCGCGTTGCCGATCACCACGGTGCCGACGTCTTTGACGCGCACCGGCACGCCGTTGTTGCTCCCGACAACGACTTCGCCGATGTCGTCGGTGGATTTGAGCAGGCCGAGTCCGCGCACGTAGTAAAACTGGCCACCCTGTGTGTAAAAGCCGCCGCCCGTGTTGGCGTTGTTGGATTGAATCGCGTTGAAGACGTTCGCGACGGACTGATGAAAGTTGTAAAGCCGCGCAGGATCGAGCAGCACGTGATACTGCATCGTTGGTCCGCCGAAGCCGGAATCGTCCGCGACACCGGGAACGCTCCGATAGGCGCGCTCGATGATCCAATCCTCAAACGTGTGCAATTCCATCGGCGATCGGTCGGGGCTGTCGATCACGTAGCGATAAACGAGTCCGCTGGGACTAAAGAGCGGCGCCATACTTGGCGTGACGCCGCTCGGAAGTTGTGCGTCCGCGATGCGCTCAAAGACGACTTGGCGCGCGAAGTAAGGCTCGGTACCTTCGTCGAATGTGAGGATGACGTCGGAGAGGCCGTAGAGCGAGATCGAACGCATCACGCGCAGGTTCGGCGTGCCGTTCATCGCGAGTTCGAGCGGCAGTGTTGTGAGGCGCTCGACTTCTTCGGCCGCGTGACCCGGCCACTGTGTAATCAGCTCGACCATCGGCGGCGACAAGTCGGGATACGCATCGACCGGCATGCGCTGAAACGAGATGGCGCCGGCGACGACAATGAGCAGCGTGAACATCAGTATGACGAAGCGCTGCTTGAGTGCGATTTGGACGATGCGATGGATCATTGTGCTTTTGCCGTCGCGCCTAGTGCTGCAGTGAATTTTTGAATTGCAGGAACAAGCTTCCGTTGCCGATGACGCGCTCGCCTTCCTTCAATCCGTCTTGCACGAGGGTTCGACCATTCTCGCTATCGCCAATCTTGACGAGCCTTCGCGCAAATTTGTTTTTGTCGGTCTCGACGTAGACAAACGGCTCGTTTTCCGTGTCGCGCAGAACGGACGCATCGGGAACCGTGAGGGCATCGGCGAGCGCGCCGGCGTGAACGTTTGCCGTCACGTACATGTCCTTCTTCAATTTGTATTGAGGGTTCTCCGTGACGATGCGGGCTTGCAAGGTGCGGGTGTTCGGATCGAGCGCGGCGGCGATGTACGAAATTTTCCCGTGGAAGGTGTCGGGATACGAATCCGTCGTGATATCGACGTTGTCGCCGACGCGCACGTATGACATGTCACTTTGGTAGACGTTCACGAGCACCCACACCGTGCTCATGTCGGAGATCGTGTAGCACTGTGTCGAGCCGGCTTGCAGCAGTTGGCCAGGGCCGACTAGAAGTTCCGTGATTTGCCCCGCGACCGGCGCTTGAACGGGGATCTGCCCGGTCGTTTTCGGCGGCTCTTTCATCAGAGTTTCGGGATCGCGAATGCCAAGCGCTCGCAGTCCATCAGCTGCCGCTTCCTGGTCCGCGAGCGCTTGGGCTCGATCGGACTCAGCTTGTTGCAAGTCGCGCTCAGCGATTGCTTTGTGCTCCAGCAAGTCTTTCGCGCGGGCGTAGTTCTTGTCAGCGAGTTGGAACGCGCTAACCGCTTTCAGATACGCCGAGCGCGCGGTTGAATAATCCGGGCTCGTCACCGTCAACAGAGTTTGTCCCGCGTGAACGTTTTGTCCGGGCTGCGCGATGATCTCCTGCACAGGTCCTCCGACGGCGCTGAACACCGGCGTTGTTTTGAACGCGTTGTAAGCGACGGCACCTGTCAGCCGAAGCGTGCGCGGCACTTTCGATTTTTCGACGGCTACGACTTGCACGTGCGACATCTGGTCTTGCGGCACAGTGAACAGATCGGCCGTGTCACTTTTGTTTTCGCCGGTGGAGTACGAAGTCATCTTGGCTTCGTTTTCGCCTTCTCGGGAGGAGCAGCCGGCGGCCAGCCAAACGCAAACGCATGCCAGTGCAGTGATGCCGGCGACTTGGGCCGGGGCAGAAAACATTCGATGGAATCGATCGAAACGTTTGCGAAGGCCAACGTTCATGGCAGGTCCCTCGTTCCCACGGCTTGACGCATTTGCTCGAGAGCCGTCATGTAGCTCGCCAGTGCCTGGCGATAGGCAAGTTGGTTCGAGCGGTACGTTCGCTCGGCGTCGAGAAAATCGAGGAGGCTCGCAGCGCCGCGTTTGTAGGCATACTCGGTGATATCGCGAGACTGCTTGGCCTGGTCGATGTATCCGTTCTGGTAGAGCTGAATGATTTCGTCGTTCGAGTGCAGCGCGGCGTAGGCATCGACGATGTCGGTATTCACTTGCTGCGCGGTCTCGAGTGCGGTCTCTTCCGCTTGCGTAATCGCGAAGCGCGCCTTGGCGATTTCGCCTTGATTGCGATCGAAAATGGGGAGATCGATGTTGAAGAAAAACGCTCCGCTGTTGATTCCGGCGGTGTGCGTGTAATCGAAGCTGACATTCAAGTCTTTCTTTCCGTTCGCGCGCTGAAGCGCCTCCTGGCTTCGCGCAGAAGTCACGCTTTCCTGGGCGGCTCGCAAGTCCGGGCGATTCTGCATCGCCAGGCCTTTTAGCGCCTGTAGATCCGCGTGAACCGGCTGGTACTGCAAGTCGCCGCTTACGTCGAAATCGTCGGCAACGGATTCAAATCCGAGGAATTGGCGCAATCCGGCAAGAGCCTGAATCTTCGCGAGCTTCGCAGCCGATAAGTCGCTCTGAAATTGCAGCAACTGTAATTTGATTTTGAGCAGGTCGCTCTCGCTCATGTCGCCGGTCTTGTAGCGCGACTCGCTGATGTTGACCGTTTGCTGAAAGCTTTCCGCGTCCTGCTTCGCAAGGTCCAGCGTGGATTGAGCTAGCAGCGCCGAAATGAATTGCTGGCTCGTGTTGAAAATCAGCGTGCGCTCGTTGTCGGTGACGGTCGAGCGCGACACCGCCGTCTGATCCTTTGCTGCTTGCAAGCGGTGCTGGCGCTTTTTGCCGCGCTCGATGAGATAGCTGATTCCGATATCGAATTGCGCCTGATTCTCGAGATAGTCGGCGCTGAATTGGCTTGGGCTGAAGAGCGGGAAAAATTGCGAGTCCCACGACAGCGTCGGATTCGGCCGCAAGTTAGCGGTCACTTCTTCGGCCTGATTCTGCAGGATGGTCGTTCGCGCTGATTGCAAAGCGTGATTGTGCTGCAGCGACAGTCGAATCGCTTCGTCGAGAGTAATCTTCGTTGGTGCTGTTGTGACCGGAGTCGGCGCTACAGCCGGCGGCGTCGGTGGCGGCAACGGCGGCATCTTCTGCCCCTGGCCGGCGGCAAGCGAGGGCAGAGCCAAAAGCGCAGTGGCCCAAGCCAATCGTTTCCTCATGGAGCAAAACCTCGTGTCTCACGAAGAGACAAGTCGAATCGGGCGATGGAACTGCAACGAACGAAAGGGAAGGAGAACTACGCGAGGAAAGGAGGAGCGCGCGGGGAAATCGTATGCGCAACTTCAGTCGAAAGCTCAAACGCGACCGCGGCGACTTCCAGCTTGGTCAAAACCGGAATCATGGCCATGCTCAGCGCCGGAGTGAAGATTGCCGAGCCCGCCGTCGCACAGAACGGGCAGATATGCGAGGCATAACTGCCAGAGTTCGTGTCGGCACACAAGTGGAACTGCCCGGCCAAGAACAAAAGGGCGAGCACAAAGACGAAGAAGAACCGAATGCGTTTACCACTCATGTGCTTAATAAGACGAAGCTTAGGCAAGAAAGGTTGGCCCGTCAAGCGATTCAGTTGGGTTTAAGCCGCAAACGACACTCTTTGACATCTGGAGCTTTACTTTATTTCCGCTCGAAATGGATATGTGCCAAGTAGTTCCGGTTTGCCGTTCGCAGCATCGTGCATCAGTTCAACCAAATATGTTTGCGTTCGCAGAATGTTGGCCGGAACCGCCACAGACACGTACGTGCCATCGCTCCCTGGCCGAAGAAGTCCGCTTTGCCACACGATCTTCTGTGTCGATGGGTTCATTAGCTGCGCTCGATATTTGTCTGCATCCGTCGAGCCCAGGCCTAGTGACAAGACCACTAACCCGGTTCCTGCCGGTACATCAATTTTCGGAATATTGCTGGCGCCCCGGGTTGGGGCGGGCAGAAACATCGTAACCGTCGCGACGTTGTCGACCGCGTGCGCCAATCCCCCTGGGGCTCCGCTCTTGCCGGCGTTTGGATCCGTCAGGTCACTCAACCCTGCTTGCTTTCTCGATTCCGCAACTTCTCTGCGAAGTTGTTTGTTCTTGGTCGTCAGATATCCGACGGCAACGAGCAGAATCAAGACCGCGGCGGCGAAGCCCAGCATCGGCCAGCCTCTGAATTTGCCGACACGCCATGCGGCCCATGTTGTCGCGCCCGCATCGCCTCCATACGAAAATGTCGGCGCAGTGACTGGCGTAGGCTTTGCAACGGATGCTGATCTCGGTTCAGCCATGGCGCTTGGTTCGGGTGTCCCGTTCTCGCCGGGCGCCGCCAGTGCCGAGACGTTTTCTACCGCGTCGGCAATACGCAAAATCTCGCGAGCGGTGTCAACCTTTTGAACGCGCAGGGGCGACGACAGATACCAACTCTGAAATTTCGCGAGATTCGCACCCTCCAACTCGCCCCTGACGTAGGCATCCACGAGGTCGCGTTCGATTGCATTCAAACGCGCCGCCAGATCGTCGTTGATGATCGACGCTTCTTCAATCGGTTCCGCTTCGTCCACTGGCAGAGAGCCGAGCAGATAGCGAAGAAGAATCGCGTCACTAGGTTCGAGTTGGGCCGAAGCTGGCATCATCTCTCAAACAAAATAAAAGCCGTGGCTTCAAAAGTTGTCATGTCTCTGTCTTTTTTGAGGCAGCTTCAATGCAAACTTCCAGCCGCTGCCGAACTTGATAGGCGCGAATGCTCAACGCATTTGTGGTCACTCCAAGCCGCGCCGCGAGCGCAGCGCGACGCTCAGTCTTGCTTCGCTGTTGGCCACGGTAGTATTCGCCAATCAGCTCTCGATCAGCGGTTGAAAGACTTGCCAAGCAATGCTGAAGGGGCTCAGCGATTTTTTCTCGTTGGTCAGACGCACTGTCACTCTTCGGAAGGTTTACCGTCGAGCTTGAATGGTTGCCTGGATTTGTCGCCGCGACCGGCCGATAAAACGGCGAGCCCTTGTCGGCGCGCAACGCTTCCAAAAACACATACGTAGCGACGGTGTAGCAATACTGGAGCGGCGCGACACCGTTGATTTCGCCGCTTTCTTCCAGCTTTCGAATGACGCGATTCAGAGTTTCATCCGCAAGTTCGCAGGGGGCGATGCAATTTTTGCGGTCGAAGTAGAGTTCCAGGCGTCGACGCACCTCGAGGTATCGTTGGCCGTCGGAGTTCGGGCCCCCATCCAGCCAATTCAGAAAGTCTTGGAACGCTTTTTCGCTCGGTTCCCAGTCCCTGTTCGGTCCCACGATCCTGGCCCCAGACACGTACGTCGATTCGCTCGATTCTACATGAACCGGCGGTAACAGAAGCGGCTGAATGCCGTTCAGTTGGCGACTTCCCGCGTACTAGAAACACCTGAGGCTTTCGCGCTTTTGCTTAGCTCGGTAAGAAAAGAAATCCATCCGCCAAGCCAAACCAGCGAATGCCATATGAGGCTGAATTTGGAGCACTCATCGAAGGTCCAATTAGAAACACTTGGGGTGGTATGAGCGTCGAACCTTTATATACATTTGGAGGCCCGAATGCTGAAAACGCAGAAACTTCCTCCCGCCAGAGACCTCGCAGCAACCAACAAGACGCGCTTCCCAAACGAGAGCGCTGAATATCGCGTCGCTCGCAACAAGCTGCTTGCCGAAGAAATCGAGTTACGTCGTGCGATCGAACGCGTCGCAGCGCAACGCCGCGCATTGCCCAGCGGCGGCAAAGTTCCGAAAGACTTCGAGTTCTCGGGCGAGCAGGGAACCGTTCGCCTGTCCGAACTATTCGGTGATAAAGATACGCTTCTCGTTTACAGCATGATGTACGGTCCGTTGCGCAAAGGCCCGTGCCCGATGTGCACGTCATTCCTGAATTCGTGGAACGGCACCGCGATGAATCTTCGTCAGCGCGTGGCTGTCGTTGTGACCGCGCGCTCACCGATCGATCGCCTCGCTCAATACAAAGCGCAACGCGGCTATACGAATCTTCCTTTCGTCTCGGACCTATCAGGTGACTACACCAGAACTTACGTGAATCCCGACGACGCCGACGTTCCCGGCTTCAGCGTTTTTGTCAGGCGCGACGGTAAGATTCATCACTTCTACAGCGGTGAAATGAGCGGCGAAATGGCCGACTCGGGACAAGACCCGCGTGGTGCGCCCGACGCGGATCCGCTCTGGTTGATGCTCGACATGACGCCCGGTGGTCGCGGCGGGAAGTGGTATCCAGAAATTGTTCCGCCGGCCAAGTAAGTTCCGGCCCAGTACGGTCGATCACGGCGACGCATCTCGCGTCGCGGTGCAGCCACGATTTGACCTGCTGCGATCTTGACGAAGCGAAGTGTGACCGCGCTGCTGCAATCTGCAGTCTACGCGTAGCGCATGTTTTCGAGATCGGTGATGAGTCGGGGTCCAGTCGGATTCCAACCTAACTGCCGCCG
>JAFAZL010000114.1 GCA_019239815.1 Acidobacteriota bacterium | reverse complement strand
TCCGGTGTGGATCTCGAAGGCGCTCAAATTCGTAAGGGTTCGCCCGACGCGATCGCGAAATACGTCGCTGAACGCGGCAACAAGATCCCCGAGGCCATGCAAAAAACGGTCACCGACATCGCCAACGGCGGCGGTACTCCGCTACTCGTCGCCGAGAACGGCCGCGTGCTCGGAGTCGTCGCTCTGACTGACGTTGTGAAGGGCGGAATGCGCGAGCGCTTCGATCACCTTCGCGCAATGGGCATTCGCACGATGATGATTACGGGAGACAATCCTCTGACTGCCGCGGCGATTGCGCGCCAAGCCGGCGTCGATGATTTCCTCGCCGAGGCGAAACCCGAAGACAAGATGGCGCTCATCAAGCGCGAACAGGCGAAAGGAAAACTCGTTGCGATGACGGGTGACGGCACCAACGACGCCCCCGCGCTGGCTCAGGCCGACGTTGGCGTCGCGATGAACACCGGCACACAAGCTGCGAAAGAAGCCGGCAACATGGTCGACCTCGATTCCAATCCGACGAAGCTCATCGAGATCGTCGAGATCGGAAAACAGCTTCTGATCACGCGTGGCGCGCTGACCACGTTCTCCGTCGCCAACGACGTGGCTAAGTATTTCGCAATCATCCCCGCGATGTTCGCCGGCGCATTCCCGGTGCTTAACATTCTGAACGTGATGCATCTCGCGACGCCGCAATCGGCCATTCTCTCCGCGGTTATCTTCAATGCGGTGATTATCATCGCGCTGATTCCGCTAGCACTTCGTGGCGTGAAGTACCGACCTGCCGGCGCCGCGATTCTACTTCGCCAGAACCTATTGATCTACGGGCTCGGCGGTCTCGTGGCCCCATTCATCGGAATCAAGTTGATCGACATGCTGATCACGTATCTCCATTTCGCATGAGCGAGGCGGCAGAAATGTCCACACACACACTCGAATCCAAAGTTGCAATCGGCACAGAGCCGACCGTGCCGTCCGTGCTCGCCGAGACGAAATCCCAAAGCGCTTCGCTGATCGCCAATCTTCGCGTCTCTGCTCTCATCACGATTGTCACGACAGTGATCTTTGGCCTGCTCTACCCGCTCGCCGTCACCGGCGTTTCGCAACTTCTCTTCCCGCATCGCGCGAACGGCAGTCTGATCGAGAAAAACGGACAGATTGTCGGCTCCGAACTGATCGGCCAGACTTTCTCCGGCCCGGGCTATTTTCATTCCCGCCCCTCAAACGCCGGTACGGGCTACGATGCCGCGAACTCCTCCGGTTCCAACTTCGCGCCGACAAATCATTTGCTTACCGACCGCATCAGGGCGGACAGTGCGAAGCTCCACGCCGAAAATCCGAACATGCCGATCCCGATCGATCTCGTCATGGCGTCGGGCTCTGGTCTCGATCCTGAAATCTCCCCGGCAGCTGCCGAGTTCCAAATCGCGCGCGTCGCGCGGGATCGCCACATCTCTGAATCCGAAGTTCGCCAGCTCATCGCCAAGCACACCCTCGCACGCCAGTTTGGCTTCCTCGGTGAACCGCGCGTCCGTGTTCTTGAACTGAACCTCGAACTGGACGCGACTCACCCGATGCCGAAACAGTAGGCCGCCGGCACTATTCTCAGGTTTCAATTACACGGATATTGTTCGATATCCGTAAATCGTTCAAATTGAACATTGAAACGATTTGGCGTAGGGTTAGGACTCTCACGTCAAAACCCCTCGGAGGATTGGGCCGCCCGATGAGAATTTTGATTGCGGACGACCATCAAATCGTTCGCTCCCGAGTGTGCAACTACCTTCGACTTTGGGACGCCGCTGTAACCTGCGCCGAAGCCGTGAACGGCAGGCAAGCAATCGAGGTTGCCGTGAAATTCGACCCGACCTTGGTCATCATGGACATCACCATGCCCGTCCTCGGCGGCATCGAAGCAGCGATCGAACTCAAGAAAATCATGCCCAAAGTCCCAATCCTGTTTTTCTCAATGCACGACGGTCAGCATCTGACTAATGAAGTTCACCGCACCGGAGCTCAAGGTTTCGTCGTCAAACAACGCGCTGGACAAAGCTTAATTCCCGCCATCCAAGCCCTCGCCCGAGGCGGAACCTATTTTTCCTAGACTGCCCATCGTGACGCGAGGCACGCAATCGCCGCGCCCTTACTCACCAGGTAAGGCCTCTGGTATGTAATCCCGAATCCTCGCTACGCGGGCCGGGCAGCGACATCCATCTGATAGTAGCGGAAGGTGTGGTCGTCGCCGGCTACGTCGCGGTAATGCGCTAGCGCGTCGGCTACAAACGCCGATCGCTCAGAGTCGGGGACGTGCTGCGACCACTCGACGAAGGTAACCGTACCGAAGGCCGCGAATGCAGCCGGCGAGCCAAAATCCCATGCATGGTCCTTCATCTCGACTCTGTCTACGCGCAGTCCGCATCGCTCTGCCAGCGCAACATACTCTTCGGGCGACATGTGCAGATAGGGGTCGCGATGTCCGACGAAATACTTCTCCCAGCGCGGTGACATCGCCGTCTCTTCGATCACGTTCTCGAGGCTCTTCCGTGCGCCGCGCGCCACCAAGCGCAACTGCGCGACACCGCTCGGCTGCAGTGCGGCGCAAATTCCACGCAGAACCAGCGGCTGCTCCGTTTCTGCCACCCAGTGCAGCGCATTGAACGAAACCACGAGATCAAATTCATCGTGGAATGTCAGGCGCCGCGCATCCATTACTTCGAAACTCAAATTTGCAGATTGAATTCCACCGACGCCGCCCGCTCCAGCGAACTCCACCATTTTCGAGGAAGCATCCACGCCAACCACGCTGCCTCGTGGCACCAGCGCTGCAATCTCTCGCGTCACTTTGCCGTTGCCGCAGCCGACATCGA
>JAFAZL010000066.1 GCA_019239815.1 Acidobacteriota bacterium | reverse complement strand
TTCAGTTCGGCACGGGTATTCAGGCGAAGGCACTCGGGCGTCCGGCGGCAGGGAAGACCGGTACGACGCAGGACTACACCGACGCCTGGTTCATCGGATTTACACCGCAGATTACGGCGGGCGTGTGGGTTGGGTTTGACGACAAGCAAATCTCGCTGGGCAAGAAAGAGACAGGTGCGCGAGCTGCACTACCGATTTGGCTCGAGTTCATGCAAGGCGCATTAGCAGGAATGCCCGAAGTCGAATTCGCGAACGTGACGCCACTTGAGCAAGAAGCGCACGACCACGCGGTTCACGTCGATACGCCGGACACGGCTCCGACGGAAGACGAGCCGACCGAGCGCAAGGTGAAGCCGCCAGCGGACGCTGTACCTCCTGCGTCCCCGCCGAAAACGACGGCGGCTACGTCGGCTGCGATACCGCAGTGAGCGCGATCGCGCAGGTGCGACCGCAATGATTCTTCCCGTCTATGTTCTCGGGAAATATCTGGCGTATACGATCTGGTGCTATCTCGGATTGCGCTGGTTACGCGGCAAGAATTCTGCTGGAGCAGGAATGGCGTTCGGCTCCGTGCGACTGGGGCTGGGGATCATCTTTGGTGTTGCAATCTTCGTGATCGGCGGGATGCTGCACCTGAATGCGCCTGCGAATTCGTGGTTCGCGTACCTCGCGGTGTATGTGCCGGTGCGTTACGTGGAGTGGTCGATCTTAGCGGCAGTGCTGGGGACGCAAGGCGGGCAAATCTTTCAGATCAGCGGCGCGGCCACGCAACGCTGGATTGTCGGCGGGATCCTCGTGTCGCATCTCGCGGACCTTCCGTTAATTCTGTTTGGCGGCGAAGGTTCTACCTGTCGGCCGGTTTCTGTGTTGAGTTGAAAAAACGAAATCTGACATTGTCTAGTAAAATCTAGATTAATCTTGACTGAAAGCTCGCGCATCGTAAAATAGGGACAAGCGGGACAATATGGGCAAACAGACCACAATCAAGATCGGCCCTGCTATTGATGCCAAACTCTACAGAGAGTTCGTCGCTGTCGCGAAAGAAAATGGGCAGTCCCAACGATACCTCCTGGAAAAAGCTATCGAACATTACCTCCACACAGTGGTTCCCTCACGCCAAACCGTGCGTCCCGAAGTCATAGATAAGTTCAAAATCTCTAACAAGAAGTTCGGCGAAGCTTATCGAAAACTGGCTGAGTAATTGGCGCGAATCTACTTGACCGTCGGCGAAGTCCTTCAGATCCATCGTGAACTGATCGACACGTACGGCGGGATCCACGGATTGAGAGACCAACAACTTCTTGAATCTGCGGTATTCCGTCCGCAAATCGGGTACTACCACACGATTGCGGAGGAAGCGGCAGCGCTGATGGAATCCTTGGCTAATAATCATCCCTTTCTCGATGGCAACAAACGAATCGCCTTCGCGGCTGCGCACACTTTCTTGCTGATGAACGATCACGATTTGGATGTCGAACCCAGTGTGGCAGCCGACTTCGTCATCCGATCGCTCGAGCGTGGAGAGTTTCGGTTTCGAGCGATTCTTAAATGGATTGAGACATACCTGCGTTAGCACCCTTGGAGCGCGCTACCCGATGCCTCGGGTAGCGACATGACGGATCGTTAAGAGCGGAAAGGGTCCCAGCCGCCAGCCTTGATAGGAGAAGAGATACCTTCGCGTTGAAGAAGTTCGATGCAATCACCGCGAATGATTTTGCCGATGGCGGTCAGTATTAATCCACGGTATTTCGAAGGAATTTTCCGGGTATTGCTCGGTGCGACGGTGAAAAGGAGTTCGTAATCGTCGCCGCCGTTGAGGGCGAGCGAGAGTCTCTTGTTCCAAGTTGGAACCGACGCATGTTCAACGGCAGCGGTTGCGAGCTTCGATTCGTCGATTGTTGCGCCGACGTTGCTGGCTGCGCATAGGCGGGGGAGATCGGTAGACAGTCCGTCGGAGAGATCCATGGCTGCAGTTGCTAGCCGATGATCGGCGAGCCATCGACCCAATTCGATGCGCGGTTGAGGATAGAGATGTTTGCGAAGCGCAGGATCGGTGCCGCGAATCTTTCCTTCCGCGGCGCGCAACTTGGACAAGCCGAGTTCGGCCTCGCCGAGTCGACCGCTGACATAGATGATGTCGCCCGGACGAGCGCCGGATCGAAGTAACGCGGAGCCGCGGCGGACTTCACCGACGACCGTAACATTTATAAACACGCGATTCTGGCGAGTCGTGTCGCCACCGGCGATGGGGCATTGGAATTTGTGCGAAGCGCGTCGCAAGCCGCGGAGAAAATCAGTCAGCCATCTGCCAGTCAATTCAGCTGGAATCGCCAGGCTCAGGAGAAAGCATCGCGGCTCTCCACCCATCGCGGCAATGTCGCTAGCCGCTCGGGCTAGACTTTTCCAACCGACCGAATCTGCTGGATGACGATCTCGAAGGAAATGTGTTCCTTCCAGGAACCAATCACAGGTTAAAATAGTTTCGTAGCCGCTCCGGGGGACAAAAAGAGCGGCATCGTCACCGATTCCGAGACGCAAACCGCTACGCAACCCGTTGGTTTGCGAGGACTTCCCGAGAATCTTTTGGATCAATTTATTCTCTGGGGTTTTCATTCGAGAATTTTCAGGAATTCGATGTAGTGACCTTTGGCCGCTCTTCACGTCTAGTTTAACGTAAACAAATGAGACTGGCCGTTCGGGCAGGCACCGGGCAGTTTTCTCACAACTGGCCTTGGTGCAGGGAAATACAGGATTGACTGTAACCCCTACAGAATTTAGTATGGCGCACCGTCGCGGCACCCTTTACCGCGACATTTTTTGACAGTCACGAGCACCGAATCGCTGAGGAAGCGTTCCAGCGGTTTTTAGAAACTACGGTAGCCTCGTATAATTAATTGGCTTTCATAAAGGACTCCGCAGAGATGAAAGGTAAGACCTACACTTTTTATATCGCTTCGACGCCGGGGAAGATGCAGAAGCTTGTCATCCCCGCATACGTGCTTCATGTCGTGGCGGTGCTGGCATTGATCGGAAGCGTGACCGTCGTGGCGGCGGCCGGGTCTTACTCTCGCATGCTGTGGAAGGTCGGAAACTACAACGCCCTGAGGCACGATCAGGAAACTCTTAAGAAGCAATATCGCGCGCTGCAGAACACGGTTGATGACACCAACCAGCGCCTCGATTCCCTGCAGTCTTTGGCGACCGAAGTGGCGATGACGTACGGTGTGCTGCGTTATCACCCCGCGGCGTTTGATCAGAGCGATGATCCTGCCGATTCGCAGGATGCGTTCGATCGGTCGGTTGAGCAGTACACCTTCTTGAAGCGGAATGCAGCGGCGGTTGCGATTTCGAGCGGCGGGCTGCGCTTGATGCCGTCGATGAGCTTTGCAGATTCAACTTACACGCCGACGATCTGGCCCGTGCTGGGGCATATCACCGACAGCTTTGGCGAACGGCTTGACCCGTTCAGCGGTGAAGGCGCGTTCCACACGGGCGTTGACGTTTCGGCGGACTACGGCGCGCCGGTCCACGCGACTGCGGACGGCGTCATCACGATCGCGGAAAATCACGCGGGTTATGGTCGGCTGGTTGTGATCGATCACGGATTTGGCATTACCACCTGGTACGCGCACCTTTCATCGTTTTCGGCGATTCCGGGCGAGCGTATCAAGCGCGGCACAGTTGTTGGCTATACGGGGATCAGCGGACGTTCGACTGGCCCGCACGTGCACTATGAAGTGCGCGTGAACAATGCGCCGGTGAATCCGTGGCGATACATGAAGGCTGCGACTCCGACGGCGACTGCCGTCGGTGACTAGAGTCACGGATCGCTGAGTTCGCCGCACACTCATCAACAGCAGCTATTTCACTTCAACCGAACTCTGGTGTTGCGCGTTTGCGCCGTTTCTTACTTCTTCGTTTGATTTGTTCGAGGCGGATGATTTTCTGGCGTGACTTGCTTAGGCGCCTGGAGCGGAGTTGAGAACCGAGCCGCTTTTAGTTGTTCCGGCGTAACTTCCAAAATCAATCGGACCGCCTTGGTTTCTCCGCGATCGAGTCGCGCGATGTCGGCGCTGTGCACCAAATCGATGTAAGCCTCGCGAGTCTGATCGTCGAGTTGATGACGGACTTTCGGATCGTTCAGACCTGCCTGCGCGAAGACGCGGATGCCGTTGAGCACGTCGGCGAGGTCACGAGCGGTTGAATCATTGGGGCACTCGCCTTCGACGACAACGCGCAGTCGATTTTGTTCCGGGACTCCCGCAAACGTTATCCACTGCAAATGATCGATCAGGGAAGCGAGTTGTTGCGCCTGTCCGCCGTTCGACGTGCGCGTGGCGATTGCCGACCCAACGCCGGCGTCCTGGCGAAATACCGCGAAAAGCGGTGAGCCGCTGAGGCGATCGAATCGCTCGCGCCAGTCTTTTGCATCCGTTCCGCGCGCGGGGTTTCTCAGAAGGGAAGGCAGATCAGGATCATCGGTTAAAACGATTCGATTCTGGTGCAGGAATGCGAACGAAATTTTGTTCGAGCTGCCGTGCAGCGGAACCGTAAAAATTTCGCGTCCATCTTTCTTGTCGTGCGTTCCAAACTCCGAGACGTACGTGTTGATTTTCTTTCGATCGAAGCGGCCGTCGCCGATCGCGAAGAACTCCGTCGTCTGGCCGCGTTTGATCGTCGCGATCGCGATGCGATCGAGATCGCGTTCATAGTCGAAACCGGTGTCGTGAAGGAATTTCGCGTAGTCGGCATCGACTTGCTGCGGTTGCTGCACCCAATCCCCGAGCGCAGAAAAAAATGGAGCATTGCGAAGCTGAGCGATATCGGCGAATACGACAGACTCTGTGTCGGTGGGAATCAGCGCGAGTGCGCTGTCTCTCGGATCGGTGAGCTCGCCGCCAAAATAATGGTGCAGCGCGAACGCGACCACACCGAGCAGCGCGAGTCCTACAAACGAGCCAAGCCAAACGCGTCGATTCATGGAACCTTCATTTTCCTTCAATCGCCGCGAAACTGGTATTGGTG
>JAFAZL010000953.1 GCA_019239815.1 Acidobacteriota bacterium | reverse complement strand
GAAAGCGGCACGTTCTTCATGGATGTCGACTATGCCATCACCGCCGCCAGTCCTGCGCGCTACAAAGAAGGCAATCGCTTCAACTACGCTCATCACATCGCGCATTCCTGGATTCCCAAACGCTGCTACGGCGCCGGCTACTTCCCTTTCAACTGGGAAATGACACCCGTGATCGACACGATTTGGTTCAACGAAGGCTTCGGCCGCTATGTCGCCATCGCCGCTCTCGCCGACGCTCTTCCGAAAGACGAAGCCGCAAGCTACCGTAACAAGCATCTCGATCGCCTCCGCGCAATCGTTTCCAACGCACCCGATTTTCTCCAGCGTATGTCGCTCGACGAACTCTCGCGCGAAGGTTCATTCCTCTACGGCGACGATTTTCGTGTCGGCCTGAATCTTTTCTCTCGCGGCTCGCTCATGGCTGCCGAAATGGACGAACGCATCCAAGCGCAAACCTCCGGCCAGAAATCTCTCCGCGACGCTCTGCGCTATCTCATCGCCTGGACCGCGCAGAACAAACGCGCCTTCCGCACCGACGAACTCCCCGAAATTTTTCGCCAGGCGACCGGCGTCGACACCACATCCATCCTCAAATCCTGGATGCAGCCTCCGCGCCCCGCTCCTGCGAATCCGTCACCGCTCCACTGACTTCGACAGAAGTGGTACAGTCTTGTTGAACAGCCTGATTCCGACTCTGATCCCCGGAGGTCCGCATGGCCGACGCTACTCTCGATAAATATTCCGATCTCTTCAAAAAGAAAGCCTTCGCCAACCTCGGCACGCTCATGAAAGACGGCAGCCCACAAGTCACTCCCGTCTGGTGTGACTTTGACGGCAAGCATGTCCGCGTGAACTCCGCGCGCGGCCGCGTCAAAGATCTGAATATCCGCCGCGATCCGCGCGTCGCGCTCTCGATCGTTGATCCCGAAAATCCGTATCGCTACATCGAAGTCCGCGGTAAAGTTGTCGAGATCACCGAAAAGGGCGCCGACGAACACATCGACAGTCTCTCCAACAAGTATCTCGGCAATCCCAAATATCCCTTCCGCCAACCCGGCGAAGTCCGCGTCCTCTACAAGATCGAACCTGAAAAATTCAGCGCTATGGGCTGACCGTAATCTGCACCTAGATTCACCGAGCTTTACCACAAATGCGTAGGGGCGCAGCATGCTGCGCCCCATGTCCGCACGATCTCAGCCCGAAGGAATTCAGTTGCCCGCCCCCGAATTCACCGTCCGCCAAATCGGCGTCGTCAGATCCGAAATCAAAACGCCCGCCGACGACTGTTGGGCGAACCTCGTCAGCGAAATCATTCTCGACCCGGCTCACTTCAGCCCCGAGAGCACTCGCGGTCTAGACGATTTCTCCCACGTCGAAGTCGTCTTCCTCTTCGATCGCGTCTCCCCCGAAAAAGTCTTCACTTCATCCGCCACCCGCGCGACCGCGCCGACTTCCCGCTGGTCGGCATCTTCGCTCAGCGCGCCAAAGACCGCCCCAATCGCATCGGCGTCACCACCTGCAAAATCGAGCGCATCGACGGCCTTCACATCTTCGTCCGCGAACTCGACGCCGTAGACGGCACTCCCGTCCTCGATATCAAGCCATACATCCCAGACTTCGGCCCACGCGAGCCCGTTCGCCAGGCCGCCTGGTCCAAAGAAGTAATGTCGAATTATTTCCGCCCGAAGCCCTGATCATCGCGTCGTTACCGACGCTCACCATACCCACTCACTGTCATCCTGAGGCGGCCGCAGGCCACCGAAGGATCTCAACCGCTCGACGCTACAAAATCCAACGACGACCACTTCACCCTACTGCTTTGTGGCTTTCTCAATAAAATTCGCGATCTGCCCATGCAACGCCACACGATCCTCGTCGTGCAAATACATCATGTGCCCTGCTGAGTAGTAATCTTCTTTAATATTCTTTTGCAGCGCATCCGGTAAACCCAAATGCGTCATCGTGTACTCCGTCGCAAAAAACGGCGTCGCGAAATCGAAATATCCGTTCTCGACCTGGACTAGCAACCGCGGATTCGTAATCATCGCCTGCGCCAGATCGCCCTCCACATTCGGCGCTCCCGGGAAAAATCTCCGCGGACCTGTCTGCTGCCGCGTCCACTTCCACTCCGCGCCACCGCCGCTCGTGTTGTGATAAATCTTGTCGCGTCCAAATTTGAGCTCATCCTGGTTGTACATATTGATCAGCGCTGTATACGCACCGCCGACCGCCGGCCCTTCCGGATCGCCCTGCGCATTCTCTTCCAGCAAATCGTACGTGTATCCTGTGAATCGCGCGTCGATCCGCCCCGTCGTCAGCCGCGCGCTCCGTTGCAGCTCCACACGAAACTGGCTCAGCGTTACGCGCAAATCCGCCTTGATCAAATAGTCTTCGCTCAAACCCGTAAATCGTGACAACTTCTTCGCCACCGCCGCCTTCTCATCTGCCGATAAATCCGCGCCTTTATAAAGCGCCGCCGTATACTCTCCTTGAGCATATTTCCGCGCCTCTTCGATAAATCCCGGCAAGTCCGCCGGCCGATCCTTCAGCACCTTGTGATACCAGGCCACCGCCGCATAGCTCGGCAGGTAAAAAATGTACGGCCGATCATCCCCCGGCGCGAACGATAACGTGGACAAATCCAGCACCGACGAAATCAGCACAATCCCGTTCAGGTGCACCGTATCGTGATTCTGCAAATAATTCCCGAGCGCCGCCGACCGAAACGTCCCATAGCTCTCGCCAATCAAAAACTTCGGCGAATTCCACCGGCTGTTCCGGCTCAAATACGTCACGATGAACTGCGCGAACGCCTCCACATCTTCATCAACTCCGTAAAAATCCTTGTCCTGCGCTTTGCAAACGGCTTGGCTGTACCCCGTTCCCATCGCGTCGATAAAAACCAGATCCGTCTTGTCGAGCAAACTCTCCGTGTTGTCGACCAGCTTGTACGGCGCCGGCGGCGTAAACTGCCCGTCCACCGTCTGCACGCGCCGCGGCCCAAACGCGCCCATGTGCAACCACATCGTCGCCGAGCCCGGCCCGCCGTTATACAAAAACGAAATAGGCCGCGTCGAAAGATCCTTCACATCGCTGCGCGTGTACGCCACCGAATACAACAGTCCCGTCGCGTCGCCCTTATCGTTCTTCAGCAGCGTCGTGCTCGCCGTCGCCTTGTACGGAATGTTCTGCCCGCCGATCCGAATCGTGTGATCCGTCGTCGACACTTCTTCCTTCGTCGCCGCCGCGTCACACTTCTCCGCCGGCTTATCATTCTTCGCTTCTTTATCTTTATCGGAATTCTGCGCACAAACTTGCGCAACAGGAAGGAACAGCATCACCGCAATCACAAAAATAATCCTGAATTTCATCCGCCACTCCCCGTCGTTTCCGCTCAAACGCCGGGGATTGTAACGCAAATTTCACAATCGCAACCCAAAACATGGTTGGGCGCTATTTAGAGGCTTGTCATCCTGAGGCGTCTGCAAGACGCCGAAGGATCTCAGCGTTATCCTCAACAGAAACCCGTCCACGGGCACCGCGGGTTCCCCATCCTCGCTTTGTGAGGGTGGGTTCTTCGACTTTGACTTTCCTTTTGCCTTTCCGCCCTCTCAACCCCGCGCCGCCACTTCTTTCTGCGACTCTACAATCCTCTCCCTCAACCCCGCAACCCTCTCAAACGACCCCACCCTCGCCCGATGATCATAAAGATGCGCCGTCATGATCAACTCATCCGGCCGCATCACATCCACAAAATTCTGCAGCCCTCGCAATACCGTCTCCGGCGATCCCACCGCCGTTACCGCCAACATATGACTCGCCACCGCCTTCTCCGCCGGTGACCAGTACGTCTCGATATCATCGATCGGCGGCGGAATCTGCCCCGGCGTCCCGCGCCGCAAATTCGTAAACGACTGCTGCACCGACGTGAACTGCCTCCGCGCCTCTCCATCCGTCGCCGCGCAAATCACATTGATCCCCAGCATCACGTACGGCTTCTCCAGTTCCTTCGACGGTCGAAACGTCGCCCGATACAAATGCACCGCGTCCATCATCTCCGCCGGAGCAAAATGCGACGCGAATGCAAACGGCAATCCCATCCGCGCCGCCAGCTGCGCGCTGAACAAACTCGACCCGAGCAGCCAGATCGGCACCTTCAAGCCCATTCCGGGCACCGCACGCACTTTCTGCCCAGGCTCAGGCTCTTCGAAATAGTGCTGCAACTCCAGTACATCGTCTGGAAATCGGTCCGCAGCCGCGATCGGATCGCGCCGCAGTGCTCGCACCGTCGCCTGATCCGTCCCCGGCGCTCGCCCTAGCCCCAGCTCAATGCGCCCCGGAAACAGCGACGCCAGTGTCCCAAACTGCTCCGCAATCACCAGCGGCGAGTGGTTCGGCAGCATGATGCCCCCCGAACCCACGCGAATCGTCTTCGTCCCCGCCGCTACATGCCCAATCACGATCGACGTCGCCGCGCTCGCAATCCCGGGCATATTGTGGTGCTCCGCCAGCCAGTAGCGGTTGTAGCCCCAGTTCTCCACGTGTTGCGCCAGATCAAGCGAATTGCGCAGCGCATCCGCCGCACTCGCCCCTTGCGGTATCGGCGACAGATCAAGAATGGAAAATGGAATCATCTACGTCATCCGTGGAACCACCATTGGATGATCGCATCCCCACCCGGGTTATTTCAGCTCATCGGCGCTAGCCAAGACACAAAAAAACGCCGCCCCCACCAGCCCAAGCCAATCAGTGGGAGCGGCGCCGTACTGCAAGCTCAAAAAGAATCTACTACTTTTGTACCGTCACATTCAGGGTCGAACTCTGGACCGACCCCAAGCTCACGTTCGTCGGATCCATCGCCAAAGTGATCTGCCAAAGAGACTTATTCGTCGAATCTGTCAGGCTCAGCGTCACATTGAACTGCCCACTCAGCCCCAGCGCCGAAGGCGAACTGAACAGCATGCAGTTGGCCTGGCCGTTTTGCAGCGGCACCGCGCCGCTCAATTTCACCGTTCCGCTCGAAACCGCGTAGTTCAGCGTTCCCTGTACCGGAGTGTTGTCAGGGTACGTGAAATTCAGCGTCAACGATGGGTTGGTAGCGCCTGAGCTCGAGTTTGAGGTGATCTCGATCGCCGCAATCTTGCCGCGATCGTGTCCCGGAACGTTGTCCAGTTCGATCGTCGCCGCGCCATTCGATACCGCGAAATCCACGCCCTTGACCAGCGCTGTGTTCGCACCCACGGTCTTGAAGATGTCGAAGTTCTGCAAGATCGTGGTGCCTTCCACCTTCACGTTGAAAACTCGCCCGCCAACAAATGCGTCCCCGCTATACAGTTCCGCGAAATAGAGATTCGCATGGTAGGAACCGTTCGCGACTGGGAACGTGTAAACCAGCGGTCCGGCGTCAGGTGCCATTCGGCCGTCTTGAAACAACGTCGGATCAGTCGTCCCCGAGACCGGGCCGCCAACCACGCTCACCAACCCACCGTTAAAATCCTTGTCCGCCGACCACGCTTGTCCTTTCGAGTCGGTATATCCCGATCCGCCGCACTTCACGCGGATTGCCGATGTCTGCGCATGTGCCATTCCACACGTCGCCAATGCAAATACAACGAGAGCCAGGGCTTTCCTCACGAATTCCTCCTCCGAGGGCCAACTTCTTTCTAATTGTTTGGTTTGCAAGCGTGGGGCGTAGGAGGTTTACGCTTGCGACCGCCTGATGACAATAGGGTTCCGTTACCCGCCGGACTACTGTCCGAATGAACTAATTTAGGACAGTAGGCCAGTTAGACCACCTTAGTCCTTTGAACGGGTACCCATACATAACGGCAGAGTTAACGCCAAACGGCACCCGAATGAGATCGGTCGCCGAAAAACAGTCTTGAGGAAATCCTGTGAGCAAATTTCGTGGCAGGGCGCCTGCCAGCTACATGCGTGCTGCGACGCGCGCCGCGATGCGATTATCGGCTGTTCGCATCACCAAAACCAAGCTGTCGCTGAGAGGGACCCCTGCGCTGGGTACCGCGAATTCATAGCTCCACGCCAGCCTCTCGGACACCGTTCCGCCGTTCGATGCGGCGCGTGCCGACGCGGTCGGCATGATCGGATCGACTGAAAAATATTTTGGCACGACGTCCGCGATCGGGCGCAATTCCACACCGTGCTTCCAGTACAAGTACAAATGCATGCTCGCCATCATTGCCCGTGTCAGGTGCGGCGTGCCGCTGGTGTTCTCCACCTGGGGCGGACACGTCGTGTCGTAGTGATCGAAAACGACGAATTGAAGGGAAATCTGTGCGGGGAATTGCGTCACGTTTTCCGACCCGCGGCGGAACGTTGCGCCTGCGTCCGTATCGATTCGTTTCAAGTTGTCGAAAAATCCCGGTGCCGCAACGTGCCCTGAAATCCGGAAGCACGGCCCATTCGGAACGGAGCCGTTCGTCTGCAGAAACAGGCCGCCTTCGTAATTGAAAATGTTTTTTTCGTGATTCGGCTTTGGGGCGGCGGGAGCGGGGATCGCAATGCCGACACTCGTCGCAAGAAGCCCAACCACAATCAGGGCCACGACAGACACCGTTTTCGCTTGGACGTGATGGCGCAAGACACCCTACCCAACATCTTGAGTCTACCGCCGAACCGGGGAGTCGAGGCTGAAATATTCCTGTAAAGAGTCCTACCGCCCCGTGCCGCGCGACAGAACTCCCAGCGCCGACCGCGCGTCGCGCAATGCCTGCTGTTCTGCCGCGCTTGCGCCGTGTCCCGCCCGGTCGATGGCCGACATTGCGACTTCCACCTTCCGCGTCAACTTCGCGGGATTCGTTTCAATCAGCGCCGCCAGATACGGTTCACGCCAATCCTTAATCGGAGTCCATATCGCCGCGTTGCAGCCATCCGGAAAAGTCAGCGCGCGAAAACGGATCGGGATCGCGGCGCCGTCTTTGTGCCGCAAAACGTAGTCGCCTTCCATTTTTCCGTGCTGCAGAAATCGATCGAAAACTTGCGACACGTTGTCCATCTTGAAGCTTACGTCGTCGACCGATTTTTGCAGCAGGTCTTTGCGTGAATATCCCAGCAGCGTGCAGACCTCGTCGGTGAAATCGGTGTAGCGGCGCTGCGCATCGGCAAACACGACATAAGTCGCGCCACTTATTTCTGGATGATTATGGCGAAGCATCGAGCAGATTCTACCGGAGTTTTTGGGCGTGCAGTTTTGCTGCACCGCGCAGCGATATGATCCTGCTACGCTTTCAAGAAATTTTAGCAGCTATTTGTCAGCTTTCATCAGAAACGAAAAGCCGTCGTAGGTGCGCAAGACTTTGCCGTCGCCGGCCGGCTTCGTTTCGCCTTTCCCTGCTCGCACCGCTTCGATGGCTTCGACTAATTTCGGCAAAACAGAGGGCTGCGCTACCGGGAAGTTATGCGCGCCGAGCACCATCTTCAAATCCGGCGCGAGGGCGGCAAGTTTTTTCACCGATGCGACATACGCGTCGAGATCGGTCTCTGGCCGGTACAGCCAGATCGGGCCGGGATAGTACGTGTCTCCTGTGAAGAGCAATCCGTTTTCGCGATCGAGCAGGCAGATCGCATCGGGCGTGTGTCCGGGCGTCGCGATCACTTCGAGTGTGCGCTGGCCGAAGCCGAGATTGATTTTGAATCCATCGTGGATCGGAATCGAAACGTGCCATGCTTTGGTCTCGTACGTTTTCGGATCGAATCCTTTTGGCGTCGCTCCGCAGATTTGTCCCGGCGCGATCTCTGCCTGGGCGTCTTCGCGCGCCACCTTCATGTTCGCTTTGGTGAATGCGGTCTCCATCCCGAAGACGTAAGGAAATTGCCAGTTGTCGCCGATGTGGTCGTTGTGCGTGTGTGAGTTCAGTACGACGATCGGCTTTGCCGTGAGCTTCGTCACCAGCGCTTTCAAATTGCCGATGCCCATGCCCGTGTCCAAAAGCACGGACTGCTTCGGCCCCGAAATCAGGTACGCAATCGTCTCTTCCGATTGATGCGGCTCGTAAATCGCCAGCGTGTTGGGCGCGACTTTGTAAACCTCGAACCACGGCTCGTTGGGCAGCACACGCTCCAGCGTTTTGTACTCCGGCCGCGGCAGTTGCTTGCACCAATCCGGCGGCACGGGAGTCGCCAGCGTCTCCTGCGTCTGTGCCGTCGCATTTGGCACGAGAAAAATGATGAGCAGCAGGACCATTGCGGCGAAGGCGGGACGCAGCGATTGAGAACGAGTCAACGATGAAAAGTTAGTCATAGACGAGGCCGCAGAAAAGCTTATCAGCACCTCCGTCGCGGCTGTTCCCGATGTTCCCCCCAGCAACGTAAAGGATTGGACACGCCGCCTGCTCCTGGGTGCCGCACCCTCAGATTTCAGAGGGTGCGGATTTTTCAAGATCGATACCTCGATTCAACGTCGCAACTCAGGCGCGCAACCTCACCGCAAACTCTTCCGAAAAAGTATCGAACG
>JAFAZL010000946.1 GCA_019239815.1 Acidobacteriota bacterium | reverse complement strand
CTCGCCGTCGGGCGCGGTGTACCCATCGATCGAAATGTCCCAAGAGCCACCACCCTGGAAAGGGACACTGGTCGCTACTGTCGCCGACGACACACCGGGCAGCGATTGGACGCGCTGCACGAGTTGTTCGTGGAAGCGTGAGGCTTGTTCGGGGGAATAACCTTGCAAGAGCGGATCGATCGTGATGAGAAGCAAACGGTCGGGATTGAAGCCGAGATCGACGCTGTGCGCATGACTAAAGGATTTGAGGAAAAGGCCGCCGACCATCAACAGCACGACGGAGAGCGCGATCTGTCCGCCGATGAGAATGCGCCGGGCGACGGAGCTGAAAGATCGGCTCGCCGAAGCGGATGAGCGCGTGGTCATCACGGCGCTCCGCGCGTCTTTGACTGCCATGAAGGCCGGTGCGAGGCCGGAAAGAAGAACTGCGACGAGAGAGACGATGCCGATGTAAATCATCACGCGGAAATCGAGACGGAATTCGGGACCATCGGCGGGGCCGAGGACGGGAACGAGCGAGCGGAATCCGACGATGCAGATGTAGGCGAGCGCGGTGCCTGCCGCGCCGCCAAAGAGAGCGAGAACAGCGCTTTCGGTGAGCAGCTGACGCATAAGAGCGCCGCGCGAAGCACCGAGCGCGATCTGCGTGGAAGTTTCCTTGATGCGCGACGTGGCACGAGCCATCAGCAGGCTCGCGACGTTGGCGCACGCCATCAATAAAACGAGAACGACGAGCCCGCCGAGCAGCGACGGAACTGCTACGGCGCCAAGCTCCATGCGGCGGCCCATTTCGGTGCGGATGATCGCAACGTTGTCTTTGTTGCTGTCGGGATGTTCGTTTTCCAGAGCGGACATGATGGAGTTGAGTTCGGCCTGAGCTTGCGCGACGGTGACGCCCGGATTGAGACGGCCACGAATTTCGAAAGCGCGGTAGCTGCGCTGTTTGAGCGTGTCGGCGCCGTCGCCGGTAACCTGGGCGGCCATGGCAGCGGGAACGAAAATGTCGGGGCGATAGAAAATGTCAGCGCCGGTGAAGGACTTGGGAGCTACACCGACAATCGTGAACGGATGGCCGTTGAGTTTGACGCTCTTTCCGGAGATTGCGGGGTCTTTGGCGAAGACGCGATCCCAAAGCGCGTAGCTAATGATCGCGACGGGATACTTTTCGGGAGTGACGCCTTCTTCAGGAAGGAAATCGCGGCCGGCGACGGGCGCTACTTCGAACGACGAAAAGTAATTCGCGGAGACGAGCAAACCGGCGACATTTTGCGGCTTGCTTCCGGGCGCGGAGGTGGAAGCGTTCATGCCTGTGGACAGGTTCTGGTAGACGCTGAGGGTGGAGAACGATTTGGCGCGCGCGACCATATCGAGATAGTCGAGCCAGGACGAGCCGCCATAGCGCGTGAGTTTGGATGCGGCGGTATCGATCGTGATGATTTCGTCGGCATGGGGCACGGGAAGCGGGCGAAAGAGGATGGCGTCGGAAAGGCTGAAGATGGCTGCGTTGGCACCGATGCCGAGCGCGAGCGAGATGACGACGATCAGTGTGAATCCGGGATATTTGCGGACGTTGCGGAAGGCCAGACGAAGATCGCGGAAAAACATTTCGATGTGGTGGCCAATGCGAACGTCGCGGACGTTTTCTTTGACTTGCTCGAGTCCGCCGAATTCGATTTGCGCCTGGCGGCGGGCTGCGTCGGGGGCGAGTCCTTTGGCGCGATTTTCGTCGGCGAGGAGATCGGTGTAGGAGCGAAGTTCGGCTTCGAGGTCGTCGTCAGCATGTTTGCGGCGGAAAAGGTTGCGGTTGAGGGTGGCGAGACGCGTGAAGAGGCTCATGACGATGCTCCGTTGTGGCTAGATTGGGGCTAGTTGGACTCCAGTGCGCGGGCGATGGCGAGAGAGACGCGGGACCAACGTTTGGTCTCGGAATTGAGCTGGCGGCGGCCGGCGGCGGTGAGCTTGTAGTATTTGGCGCGGCGATTGTTTTCGGATTCGCCCCACGTGGCGGCGAGCCAGCCTTGCTCCTCCATGCGGTGAAGAGCGGGAAAGAGCGAGCCGGGTTTGACGTCGAAGGTGCCTTTGGTGATTTGGCTTATGCGGCGGGAGATGCCGAGGCCGTGGAATTCGGTGAGGGCAAGGGACTTGAGGATGAGCATATCGAGGGTACCGAGGAGGAGGTTGGTTTGGTCGGGGGCCATGGTTGGTCTCACTTGTATAGACGATCTGTAGGGGGAAAAGTTTCGTAGATTTTTTGGGGTGGTATAGAGGGTCGATAGGAGCGAGGATTGCCGGCGGATCGGAAAATCCGCACCCTCTGAAGCCTGAGGGTGCGGCACCCAAATGCCGTCTAGCGTCTAGCGGCTAGCGGTTGGTTTGGGGTTTTGGGCCGCGGCGGATTCGGCGCTTTTGAGGAGGGCGTCGAGGGCAGCGCGTTCGTAGAGGTGGCCGTTGGCGATGACGGCTTCGATTTTGCGGGTGTTGTGGATGTCGGCGAGCGGGTCGGCATCGAGGAGGACGAGGTCGGCTACTTTGCCTTTGACGATCGAGCCCTGCGTGGATTCGGTGCCGAAGAATTTGGCGGGATTGCTGGTCGCGGTCTGAAGCGCTTCCATTGGGGTGAAGCCGGCTTCGACGAAGTTGGCGAGTTCGTCGTGGAGGCTGAAGCCGGGGAGGACGAAAATTGCCGGAGCGGTGTCGGTGCCGGCTAGGAACGGAACTCCGGCGTGGTGCATGTCGGCGACCATTTTCAGATTGCGCGCGAAGTATTCTTTACGGAGTGGGAGCGGATCTTTTTGCAGGTCGGGGAGCATTTCGTCGTAGAAGCGCTTCCAGGTGACGTCGCGCCAGTAGGCGGGGACGTATTTCGCGAGCGGATCGCGGGTGAGATCGCGCTGATCGAGGAATGTGCCGCCGCGCTGCCAGGCGAGCGTTGGGCATTGCCACGTTTGCGATTTGGCCAGCAACGCGAGCAGCTCGCTGCATTTTTTTGGATCGGTGGTGCTGAGCAGCAGCTTCGTGTCGCCCTTGCCGTCGATGAATTTTTGCTCTTCGCTCGAGCAGCCTTCGAAGCTGCCCATGAGGTGCTCGATGCTTTTTTGGCCGGCGGTGACGGTTTCCGTGATTCGGACCTTGTCGGGGACGTGGCCGACGATCGGGAGATTTTGTTTGTGGGCTTCGGCTGCGACGGCGAGATAGGCGTCGTGCGAGATGACGGATTGCACTTTGATGAAGTCGGAGCCTTGCGATTTGAGTTGATCCACGGCGGCGCGGGCGCTTTCGGGCGTCGTTGTCGCGATGGAGCTGGGGAAACGGAGTTTGCCGGACGGGAGAACGGCGTCCAGCATCGGGCCGCTGACGACCATGCGCGGGCCGGGAATTTGCGCGGCGGCGATTTGTTTGCGCCAGTCGAGGAGAACCGGAAGATCGCCGCCCATGTCGCGCACACCGGTGACGCCGTTGGCGACGAAGAGCGGGAGGATGATGTCGCGGCCGCCGGGGAACCAGTCGCCGAAGGCGGAGTGGATATGCATGTCCCACAAGCCGGGGATGAGGAATTTGCCGTGGCCGTCGATGAGACGTGTATTGCCGGGCATTTTGATCATCGCGCCGATGAGGACGGCGTCGATGTGGTCGCCGTCGATGATGACGGTGGCGTCGTGTTCGACGCTGGAGTTGGAGGGATTGATGAGTGTGACGTGGGCTATGGCGATTGGTGAAGACGATGGTGCTTGAGATTGTGCCGAGGCGATGACGATCAAAACTGAGAGAAGCAAGGCTGCGAGCAGGGTTGGGAGGCGCATCGCGAGAGCGTACTACAAAAGGCAACGGCGCCCATCGCATTTGCGAGGGCGCCGTTGGAATTTGCAGCGTCGGCCTTTGAGTTGGAACTCGGCCGACGCGCTGAGTTGTTTTAGTTGACGACGAGCGTCACTGTGGTCGACGCCGTCGTCGAGCCGGACGTCGCGGTTACCGTGAGCGTATAGCTGCCCGCGGGAGTGCCGGTGACTGGAGGCGGTGTCGTTGTTGAGCTACCGCCGCCGCAGCCAACGAGCACCGTGGCTGCCGCGATGGGCATCAGGATGAGAGCGAGCGACAACGCAACGCGAACCAAGCGTGCGCGGCCGGCTTGATTCTGCATCCAGCCGAATAGCATCGCGACGACGAAGAGAAGAGCGAGCGACGCCATCGGGATGACCTGCATCATCGAAGGCGGCTGCATCTTCATCGAAGGCTTGTTGAATGGAAGCATCTCGCCGCGAGCCGTCGTGGTTACGCTCAGTTTGAAGGTGCCCGCTGCCGCTGCTGTCACGGCGACCGAAGCCGGGGTCGGAGTGCAAGTAGCCGCGGTCGGCGCGCCGGTGCAGGTGATGTTGGCGGTGACCGACTGATTGCCGGAGACGCTGAGGTTGTAGGTTGCGGTCGAGCCGGCGGTGACCGTCTGGGTGGACGATGCGTCGGTGTCCTTAACCGTGAGCGTCAATGTTGCAGGGGCACCGGTACCGGAAAGCGCAACGGTGTTCGCCGCGCCGGCGACGTTGCTCGCGACGGTCATAGTGGCCGTGCTTGCTCCAACCGCTGCGGGTCTGAACTGCACGGTGATAGTGCAGGATGCGCCGACAGCAACCGGGGCC
>JAFAZL010000750.1 GCA_019239815.1 Acidobacteriota bacterium | reverse complement strand
TGATCACCACGATGCGCTTGTCGCCCTGATGCTGGGGAATGGTGTCGCCGTAAATGCGCTTCCCTTCTTCGGCAAACCACTCGATGAACGCGGCGGCGTAGGCGACCTCACCGCGTGCTTCCGTCAGCGGCTTGCCTTGCTCCAACGTCATGAGCTTCGCAAGATCTTCCTGGTTCGCGAGTAGCAAATCGAACCACTTGCGCAGAATGACGGCGCGCTCCTTTGCGGTTTTCTTGCTCCACGCAGGAAAAGCGCGATTGGCGGCTTCGATCGCATGGCGCGCCTCGCTGGCGCCGAGATCCGGAACATTGGCAATGACTTCACCGGTCGCCGGATTGTCGACGGGAAAAGTCTTGCTCGCGGTGATCCACCGGCCGTCGATGTACGCAGCCTCTCGGAACAGATCGGAATCTTTGAATTGTGAAGCGATGGATGCAGTTTTTGTGGCGGTTTCCGGCATGGTGATACTCCTTGGATCGTTGGTGCTGAAACTTCTCCTCGAGCCGGCGCCGCACGCCGTTCTACGCGTCTGCGGCCTAGCCTACGCGTGGGACAGCGCGGGTTGCTTCTTCTCGGCGACTGCGCCGATGGCCGCTTCGATGACGTCGAGGCCTTCGTCGAACTGCGCGTCGGTAATCACAAGCGGAACGAGAATACGGATGACGTTGTTGAACGTGCCGGCTGTGATCGTGACCAAGCCATGCTTGTAGCAGAATTCGGCGATTTGTTTCGTTTCGGTGTCGGCCGGCTCGCGCGTCGCGGCGTCGCGGACGAGTTCAATGGCGCACATTCCGCCAAGGCCGCGAACGTCGCCGACGAGCTGCCATTTCTGCTGCCAGCCGTGCGCTCGCTTCTCGAAATGTTTGCCGATTGTGGTGGAGCGCGCAAGCAGACCGTCTTTTTCGATGGTTTCGATCGCGGCGAGCGCCGCCGCGCAGGAAAGCGGATGGCCGCAGTACGTTCCGCCGAGACCGCCGACGGTAGGGGCGTCCATGATTTCCGCGCGGCCGGTGACTGCGGCGATTGGCATGCCGCCGCCGAGGGATTTTGCCATGGTGATGAGATCCGGCTCGATCCCGAAATGTTCGGACGCAAACCACTTTCCGGTGCGCGCGAATCCCGACTGAACCTCGTCAGCGATGAACAGAATCCCGTGCTTGCGGCAAATAGCCTGTATTGCTTTGAAGTAGTCGCGCGGGGGGACGACGAAACCACCTTCCCCGAGCACAGGCTCGGCGATTACCGCGGCGACGGATTCCGCGGCGACGCTGCGCTTGAACGCGTTCTCGAGGTGATGCGCAAACGCTGCAGCAGTCGCTTCGCCTTCGGCGCGATATTCGTAGGCGTAAGGAATGCGGTAGACGTCGCTCGCGAACGGCTCGAATCCTGCCTTATAAGGATGCGCTTTGCTGGTCAGCGACATGGCCATCAGTGTGCGGCCATGGAAGGCGTCTTCGAAGCAGATGATCGCGGGACGCTTGGTGTAGGCGCGGGCGATCTTCACTGCGTTTTCGACCGCTTCGGCGCCAGTATTGAGCAAGATGGTTTTCTTTGCGAAATTGCCGGGCGCGAGCGCGTTCAATTTTTCGGCCAGCGCGACGTAGCCTTCATATGGCGTAACGGCGAAGCACAGATGCAGATGCTTCTCGAGCTGGTCGCGGATGGCGGAGATGACGCGCGGCGCCTGATGCCCGACGTTGAGGCAGCCGATGCCGCCGGCGAAATCGATGTAGCGATTACCGTCGACGTCTGTGATGGTTGCGCCTTCGGCGGACGCGGCGAAAACCGGGGTCGTGTTGTATGGGGCGCGCGGGACGGCAGCGTCGCGACGCTTCATGAGAGCGATGGAGCGAGGGCCTGGGATTTCGGTTTTGAGTTGGATTGTGGCCATTTTCAGTACCATCCGATCGGAGTTTCGTCGAGATTCACGAAAACTTGTTTGGTTTCGAGGTACTCCTCGAGACCCCAAGGCCCTAGTTCGCGGCCGAACCCGGACTGTTTGTAGCCGCCCCACGGCGCTTCGACGTATGTCGGCTGCATGTGATTTACCCACACGATTCCGGCTCTCAAAGATTTGACGACGCGGAAGGCCTTATAGATGTCGCGCGTCCAAACGGCGGCGGCGAGGCCGTAGGGCGTGTCGTTGGCGATACGGATCGCATCGTTTTCCCCGTCGAACGGAATCACTGAAGCGACGGGGCCGAAGATTTCTTCGCGGGCAATGCGCGCTGAGTTCTCTACGTCGTAGAAAATTGTCGGCTCGAGATAGAAGCCTTTGCCGAATTGCTTTGGCTTGTTGCCGCCGATGGCGACTTTCGCTTCCTTCTTGCCGAGGTCGAGGTATGAAGAGACGCGATCGTATTGCTCTTTGCTGACGAGCGGACCCATCTTTGTTTCGCGGGCAAGCGGCGGACCGAGCGTGATGCGCTTGGCTTTTTCGGTCATCGCTTCGACGAATTTCTTGTAGATCGATTTTTCGACGAGGATGCGGCTTCCGGCGGAGCAGACTTCGCCTTGGTTGATAAAGACGCCGAAGAGCGCGCCATCGACGGCAGCTTCCCAATCCGCTTCAGCGAAGAAAATATTGGGAGACTTGCCGCCGAGTTCGAGTGTGACTCGCTTCAGTGTGTCGGCGGCGCTTTTGACGATGATTTTGCCGACGGCCGCGCTGCCGGTGAAAGCGACTTTGTCCACGCCGGGATGCGCGACGAGCGCGGCGCCTGCCGTTTCTCCGAAGCCGTTGATGATATTGACGACTCCGGGCGGGAGGCCGACTTCTTCGATGTAATTCGCGAACTCAAGGGCGGTCAGCGGAGTCTGCTCGGCCGGCTTCAGAACGCAGCAACAACCAGCTGCGATCGCGGGAGCGAGCTTCCACGCGGCCATCAGGAGCGGATAGTTCCACGGAATAATCTGCGCGGCGACCCCGACCGGCTCTCGCATCGTGAAACTCAGCGCGTTGGCGGGGACAGGGTTTACGCTACCGGTGACTTTCGTCGCAAGGCCGCCGTAATACTCGAAGCAGGTTGCCACGTCGGCGATGTCATATTCAGCTTCGACGATCGGCTTGCCCGTGTTGCGGCATTCGAGTTCAGCTAGTGCCGCTGTGTTCTGCCGGATTTTGTCGGCGAGCTTGAAAAGAATGCGCCCGCGATCCTGCGCGGTTGTTTGGCGCCAGGGTCCATTGTCGAAGGCTTCGCGCGCGGCTTTCACTGCGGCGTCAACGTCGGATTTGTCGGCCGCGGCGACATTGGCGATGACTTCTTCGGTGGAGGGGTCGTAGACGGGGAAGGTTTCGCCGCTTGCGGCTGCGACCCATTGGTTGTTGACGAAATTTCTGTAGGTCTTCGCGTTTGACGCTGCGCTTGTGGTGGTTGCCATC
>JAFAZL010000666.1 GCA_019239815.1 Acidobacteriota bacterium | reverse complement strand
TCGTCGGAATTTGCCTTTGCGAGATAGAGTGGGCTTCCTATCTGAACCGCATTTTTCTCAGCGAATTTCTTCCCGACGATGCATTGGCCGGTATCGTCGTCGAACCAGGTGCCTTCTTCCATCTTGAACCAGGGGCTTGTTTGCTGCAGGCCCGTCACGAAAGTGCCGCCATCCGACAACTTCACGCCATGGCGATACCAGGTTCCGATGAGTTCAGCGTCACCGCCCGAGGTAGGCCTGATGAAGGTTGCAGACGCGGGAGACAACCGTGGCGTCCACGAAGAAACGCGGGCCGTCAGCGTCGGAGCGAAGGCGAGGATGTTGTTGTGCCAGAAGACGGTTTTGACTTTTGGGATGTCGGATTCCGGAAGATATGCGCCGGCGTTGGCGGGGCGGTAATCGACGCCGCCAATTTCGACGGGGAGCGAATCTGCTTCCGGTGTGACGACTAGATTCGCGCCGAGGCTGCGAAATTCGCGGGACAGGCGGTCGCCGACGTCGAGGGAGACGCTTAGCGCTGCAGTTGCTACGGCCATGCCCAACGCCAGAGCTGCGCCGGTCAGCAGCTTGTGTCGTGGGCGGCGGCCAAAGGAATCGGCGACGAGGCGTAGAAACATTTCAGCGGCTCAGCTCAGTTGGGAATCTCGTGCGTGGCCTGGGACAACGCGGAAATATCGAGGACGAGGTCGGCGCCATCGACGCGCGAAGGCACCCCGATCGGGTTGCAACCGCCGGCTTCGCCGATTGTCGGGACATAGATCGCGGAGCCGCAATGGCGGCAGATCACGTTTTGGCCGTCCTGGCGGTAACCCTCGGCGCCACAGATGCGGCAGGCGTCGAGAGCGGTGCCCCAGCCGGTGGGCTTTTTGATGATCATGAAGCGGACGATTTTTCCCTCGCCAACGTCGGCGGAAAACAGGTGCATGTTGCCGTCACTCACAGAAGCGATCGGCACGCGGACGTCGCTTCCCTGCGACGCAATTTTCGTGATCGTTGGCGGCGCGGAATTCGCACGGGCGTAGATGAAGTCGGCAGTGAGAGCCAAGATCACGATGAGGCACGCCGACGCCGCGGCGGCCATCCACCGGCGCTGGCGGCGATTTTGGGACTCCAGGAGGCGCTTCTCGGCGTCGTTGCTTGCCCGAGTCACGGCCGACGCAAGCCGGGCGTTGTGCCACTCGCGCATTACCAACAGCGCCGCCGCGCCAAAAATGAAAACAAAGAAAAACAGATCGTTGCGCACGATCGGACCGACGATGGCCATTTCGGTTCGGCTTGAGGGCAGCCACTGCGCCTCACTCAGCTCATGCAGCCCCGTAATCGCGAGCTGAAACACAACGAGCATAAGAATCACACTGGTCGCCACGAAGAAGCGCGACAACGGAATTCGCAACGTGCCTTTAAAGAAGAAGACGCCGACCGTCACGGCGGCGGCGATACCAGCTAAGGTGCCAATCCAAGTCTGCAATCCGGCCGTTGAGAGCTCGACGGCACGCAAGATCAGGGCCAGCTCAGCCCCCTCCCGCACAACCATCAGGAACACAAAGAGGAAAATGCCCCACCCTGCCGCATCCCCCGCCTTGGCGGCATAAGCCTCGACCTTACTTTCGATTTCTTTTTTGAGGTGGCGCGCAACGCGATTCATCCATACGATCATCGTAACCACGAAGGCGGCCGCAACCAGCAACATGACTCCCTCGAAGCCGTCTTCGCTGATCTGGAAGCGTTCCAGCGCGATAGCGATGCCCAAGCTAAGCGTTACGGCCGCGGCGACGCCATACCAGGCGAAACGCGCCAGATGAGCACGGCCGGTACGGGATAAATACACCAGGATGATGCCGACAACCAGGGAGGCTTCGACGCCTTCACGGAGAGCGATGAGAAACGCAGAAAGCAAAGGTACTCCAGTTGTGAATCACTTGCAACTAAGGTTTAAGTTTACCCGTAACAACTACTTAAGTCAACCGGACCACACTGGTCCTATATCTCTGCGCTAGAATACCTCATTGATGCGCCTGCCTCAAATATTCGGCAAAGTCTCCGAAGGCGTCGCGGCGGCGCTGGTCTGTCTGGCGATGGCGAGCGTACCAGCGCACGGGCAGACAGCTGCGACTTCGGCTGCGTCGCGTCCGGCAGCGGCGGCGCTGATGAATAACCCGAAGCGCGCGCAAAAAGATGTGGAAGCCGGAGACAAGGCCGCCGCTGAAGGACGCTTCGACGACGCGCTGGCTGCCTACGACGAAGCTGCTCGCAACGCTCCACAGAACATCGCCATCCTGGGCAAGGGCGCGACACTGCGCGCACAACTTGTTCGCGCCCACACAGACAATGCCGAGCAATTCGCTCTACATGGCGACGTGCCCAAAGCGGTCGACGAACTTCGCACCGCGATGCGCATCGATCCCGCCAATGCCGCGGTCGCGGAGCGCATGGCGGAAATCGCAGCGATGCACGACGAGGACACGGCACCCGCACGCTCCACGATTCGTGGCTTGCCGAAGCTCAACATTCAGCCGGGGAAGCACAACCTGGATTTGCATGGCGACACGCGCAGCGCCTACGACATGGTGACGCACATGTTCGGGATCAAAGCCGCGTTCGATCCCGATTTGCCATCGCGCCGCGTTCACTTGCGCGTGGACGACGTTGATTTCGCTACCGCGATCTCGCTTTTGGCTCAATCCTCCGGCACGTTTTGGCGTCCGGTCGGCGCGGACATGATTTTCGTCGCCGCGGATACGAACGAAAAGCGGAAACAGTTCGCGGTGCAAGCCACGCAGACGTTCGCATTGTCCGCGGCCGTCGCCCCAGAGGAGATGACGGAACTCCTCCGCGTGCTCCGCGAAATCACGGCGTCAACGCGCGTTGAGCTCGACACGGCGAGCCGCTCGATCACCATCCGCGATACGCCCGAGAAGCTCGCACTCGCCAACGAACTGATCAGCCAAGTGGAACGCGCGCGCGGCGAAGTCATGCTCGAAATTGAACTGCTTGAAGTGGACAAAGATAAAGCTACAAAACTCGGTATTGCGCCGCCTGCATCGGCACAAGCTTTTCTTATCAGCCCAAACGATATTCGCGCGCTGAGCCAGGCTTCCGATCTCTCGAACGCCCTCACGATTCTCGGCCAGCTTTTCAGCGCGCGAGGCATCACCAGCATTCCCGGATTTACGCTCGTTGGCGGCGGTTACTCGACGTTTCTGTTGACGCTGCCCAGTACAGCTGCAAATTTTTCCGACGCGCTCACACTGGTGCAAAGCGGCCGCCAAGTGCTGATGCGCGCGCAGGATGGAAAGCCGGCTACATTTTTCGTGGGCGATCGCTACCCGATCACTCTGTCATTGCTTTCCGGCAGCTTGGGCACCGGCACTGGTACTTCGACCACAAATGGCTCCGTGCCGGTCATCGGAGCGCTTCCATCTTCGACTCAGTTTCCCCAGACGACATTCAACGTCGGTAACAATCCTGTGGCCCTCGCCGCGGCTGCCTATTCCGGCGGGACT
>JAFAZL010000712.1 GCA_019239815.1 Acidobacteriota bacterium | reverse complement strand
GAATTTCAGGAGTTCTTTGGGGCGCGGCATGTGTTTTTTGCCATAGGTGACGGACCAGCCTTTTTTCACGCCGAGATCGTGGATGGGGAGGACGTCGGGGCGGCCGAGATTGAAAATCAAAAACATTTCGACACTCCAGGCGCCGATACCGCGGACGGAGACGAGGCGCTGGACGAGTTCGTCGTCGGAGAGTTGTTCGGCTTGCTCACGGCTGGGGACGACGCCGGAGATTGTTTTGGCGGCGAGATCTTTCATGGCGAGGACTTTGGCGGCGGAGAGGCCGGCCTTGCGGAGGGCTTGCGGTTTGAGCTTCAACATTTTTTCGGGAGTGGGAGGGCGGCCGTTGTCGCCGAGTGCTTTGACGCGGCCGAAGATGGTGGCGGCGGCTTTGCCGGAGATGGATTGGTAAGCGATGGATTCCATGAGGGCTTCGTAGGGGGATTGGGCGAGGTCGAGATCTTTCTGGAATTTGGCGGTGGCGAGGATGAGTTCGGCGAGTTTTTCGTCTTTCGAGGAGAGGTGGGACATCGCAACAGCGAGGTCGAAGGACAGCGGTTGGGCGGAAATAGACATGATTTTGGGATTTTAGCGCAGGTTGGAAGCAACACGTAGCGATCCAGCGGACATGCGGCGCAGCAGTGCTGCGCCCGTGCAATGAGGCAGACGGCGGATCGTTCGGATGGCGAACGGGGAATTTTGGTGGTGAGGTTTAGGTGGTCAAAAGCGGCGGGACCCCGCACTACAAAGATCCTCTCTCACGTCACCAAATTCCGGAGCCTGAGAATCGGGCCTTCGAACCACTTCCATGACGCGGCAGCAATCGCGATCGTGGTTGCAGTCGCAACCACGGCTCGCACTACGTCTCCGCTCACTAATTTCGCCACGCCGACATAGACGAAACAATGAATCAGGTATACGGCGTACGAGACGACCCCAAGGTACACGAACGGACCGAACCGGAGTATCGCTAGCGCGGGAGACCCTGTCCACCGCACACACATCCCTACGATGCATCCGAACAACATGGCCACAAATGTGTATCCGACGATGGCAAATAGCTCATAAGACCGGACTTCCTGCCCTCGTAGCATTCCGCACTTTACACACAATGAGGCGAGCAAAATAAGAAGCACGGGTATCGGCGTCAGGAGCACTTTCCATCCCGTTTCGGGCCGCGCGCTCAGCAGAAGCGCAAGCAATGCTCCCACGGCGAGTGTGTCGAACCGTGTGAGAAACCCTATCCCCTCGCCCCAACTCGATGTGTGAGTCAGCCCTCGTAGTAGAGGGCAAATGAGAATGGGTACAAGGGCGATAGTAAGGAGCCACCTTCTTGGCGCCTTAAGCACCACGGGCGCCCACAAGAGATAGAACAATTCCTCCACCGCGAGAGACCAATACACTCCGATGCCGTAAACGAAGCGTGACAGGAGGGGGCGAGCAAAGGCCTGGTGCGAAAAGTCAAATGGTGCTCCGGCGAGCCTCTGTGCAATGAGATGAAAGGAAATTCCATGATTTATGGCGGGAAGAAAAAAGATGGGAGACATCCAAGTCGCTCTCGACGATGGTTCGTGCTTTAGGGCAACCAAGATTGCTACCCCTGCCAGCACGACGTAATAAGCAGGCAGGATGCGAATTGATCTTCGCCAGTAGAAAACTCGATAGGGTCTGGGATGATCCCGCAGTCCGAGGAGGATCGTGGTGATTAGATAGCCGGAGATTACGAAGAACAGGTCGACGCCGACCCATCCAAACAAGAACGCGTTGGAATGAGGAGAGAAGTGGATCAGAAGCACAGATAGAATTGCCGCCGCTCGAAGACCATCAAGCTCATGGAGCCTTTTCATTCGTCCTAGGTAGGTATATGGCTTTGCTGCTACTGACGCCAGCAATATATCACGTTCCTCTAACTGCTGATAGCAGAAAGCTCACTCGTGCTACCCCGTGAGGGCGGAGTGAGGGGGGGCGGCTGGCGATCGGATTGGCGGATGGCACCGGTGAAGCTTATGAAAACGCCAACGGGGATGCCCGTCGAAGCTTAGGTGAACTGGTGTTACCTAGGCGCGGTGTATACTCGGCGCGAAAATTTCGTTGGGAGAGTCTGTGGCGGAGCATACGTTCATATTTCGCGATATTGCGATGGTGTTTGGGGCGGCGCTGGTGTGTGGGTTGCTGGCCTGGCGCATCAAGCAGCCGATTTTGTTGGGGTATGTGGTGGCCGGGCTGATTGTGAGCCCGCTGACGCCGGGGTTGCGCGTGCACGACACGCATGTGTTTGAGTTAATGGCGGAAGTTGGCGTCGTGCTTCTGATGTTTTCGGTGGGGATTCACTTTTCGATTCCGGATTTGATGAAGGTGAAATGGGTGGCGCTGATTGGGTCGCCGCTTGGCGTGGTGTTGTCGGTGGCGTTGTGCATGGGTGTCGGATGGCTGATGCACTGGCCGGTGCTGCAGAGCCTGGCGGTGGGTTGCATCGTGGCAGTGGCGAGCACGATGGTGTTGATGCGACTGCTGATGGATCGCGGCGAGATGAATACGGAAGCGGGACGCGTGATGATCGCGATCACGCTGGTAGAAGATTTGGTGGTGGTGATTTTGACGGTGCTGCTGCCGAGCCTGGCGAGCGAGGGTGGTGCGGATTATGGGCAAGTGGCTTGGAGAATCGGGAAGGCGTTTTTGCTGCTGATTCCGATTGCGGCGGCGGCTTGGAAGTTGATGCCGCGATTGCTGGCACGCGTGGAGAAGACTGGCAACGACGAGATATCGCTGGTATTGGCGTTGACGATTTGCATGGTGGTGGCGGCGGTGACCGAAATGGTGGGATTGTCGCTGGCGCTCGGTGCGTTCTTGGGCGGGATGCTGTTGGGCAGCTCGGATTTTGCGAAGAAGCTGGAGCATCAGACGCTGCCGCTGCGGGATGCGTTTGTGGCGGTGTTTTTTGTGTCGGTGGGGATGCTGATCGATCCGCGGACGTGGGGATCGGCGTGGCAGATTATTTTGCTGCTGGTGGGGCTGGTGCTGGCGGGGAAGTTTGTGACGTGGTTTGGCGTGGTGAAATTGTTTGGGTATCCGGTGTCGACGTCGGCGCGGGTGGCGATTGGATTGACGCAGATCGGGGAGTTTTCGTTCATTTTGGCGCAGGTGTCGCAGAAGGCGGGGTTGATTACGCCGGCGATTTACAATGCGACGCTGGTGGCTTCGTTGGTGACGATATTGGCGAATGCGATGTTGTTTAAGATTTTCGTGAAGCAGGAAGAGCGAAGTAACGAAGCAACGACTTAGTGAAGTAACGAGGAAGAGTGGAAGAGGTGCACAGTCGACAGTTGAAAGTCGAAAGCGATAAAGGCAAGAGAAAGAGACGTGAGGGCTTTGATCTTGCGGACATGGGGCGCAGCAGTGCTGCGCCCGTACAACACCGCGACGGATGCACGATTTGCAGTTGGGTTGACGGCTGAGATCCTTCGCCGCCCTTCTGGCGGCTCAGGATGACAGGTTTTTTTCACGTGGCGTGCTCAGGTCGTTGGCAGCATATGCGTGATGGTTGGCAGCATAGGCGCGATGGAGGTGGTCGCCTAGAATTCGAATCGAAGAGCGGCGGTCATTCGAGAGGATGATCCGCTCTTTTGTTTTAGCCGGAGGCGGGGTGGGCTAGGCGGGTTTCGGTTAGGTCGAGTTCGCGCTCGAGGTTGCGGAGGACTTCGTCGTTGATGCGGCCTTCGTTGCGGAGGCGGACGGCGGTATCGCGCTCGAGGCGGAGGAGGTCGAGTGCGAGCGAAACGATGTGGCCGTGATCGTGGGCGTCGATGCCGTGCTCTTCGTAGCTCTGGCCAGTGAGGGCGGAGAGGCGGCGTTTGTATTTGGCGAGCGCGTCGTCGTAGGCGGCGGTGAGATGGTGCGAGTCACCATCGTTTTCGGCGCGGAGGCTTTTGATTTTTGTTAGAGCGGTCTCGACGATGATGCGGCGCGCTTCGTGTTCTTCGACGGCGATCATGCTCTGACCAGCGAGGCCAAGGGCGCGGATGAGCGGGGGCAGGGAGAGTCCTTGCACGACGAGCGTGACGAGGATCACGCAAAACGTCAGGAAGATAATCAAATTGCGTTGAGGGAAGGGACTGCCGTCGGAAAGCTTTTCGGGCAATGCGAGGGCGGCGGCCAGGGCGACAACACCGCGCATGCCGGTCCAACCCACGATGAAAATTCCTTTGATGTTGGGCATGGGTTCATTTTGGTGAAAAATTCTGCGGCGGATGACGTTAGCGACGAGGGCGCCAGGATAGAGCCACGCCAAACGAAGAAGAATGACGAGGGCGCTGAAGAGGCCACCGTAGAGGATGAGGTCCTTCATCGAATAATCGTGGATGCCAGCGAGGACCAAGGGAAGTTGCAAGCCGATCAGAACGAAGACGAGTCCGTTGATGGCGAAGGTGAAGGAATTCCAGAAGCCGTAGGCTTGCAGACGGACTTGAGGTGAGAACAGGCGGTTTTCGCGGCGGCCGAGGTAGAGGCCGCACGCGACGACGGCGAGGACGCCGGAAGCGCGCGCGTATTCGGCGGCGAGGTAAGAGG
>JAFAZL010000695.1 GCA_019239815.1 Acidobacteriota bacterium | reverse complement strand
ACGTATCCCATCGTTCCTTCGTTTTTCGGGAGAATCAACGCGAGAGTCCACAACGCGATTGGCGCGAGTGCTCCTCCAACCAAGAATCCGACGAGCGCCGCGGACTTCTTTGCAGGCGCAAAAAACCAGACAATCACGGTACCGACCAGTGCCAACGGCAGTTCCGGAAGGAAACGCGCCAACGTGGTGTACAAGCTCGGTGGCGGCCCTCCGAAGAGGAAGGGCGAACCGCCAACAATTAACCAGAGCAGAAAGCTCTTGGCGACTCCACCGGCACGACGAGTACCGGAATCCGCCGAATTAACCATGCCTCGGAAGGCCCAATTCAAGCCCCACGCGAGGACCAGCGCGAGGAATAAGCCTGTGATGAAAAAGAGCTGCATACGTTCGAGCTCGAGGACGCTTGGCAAAAGAATAGTTAGGCCGCGAGCCGAGCGCAACCGGAGCCCGGTGGCGCGTGTCCGGTTGACAACGCCGTGTTACAGTTTGCGTTTCGGAAATTGTTGACCTACAGCGACAGAGCTTGGAGGAATGAGTGGCGTATCGCGATTTGCGTGAGTTTGTGCGAAAGCTCGAAAAAGAAGGCGAACTCCAGCGCATCCGCGCCGAAGTCGATCCTATTCTCGAGATCACCGAAATCACGCAGCGTATCGCGCGCGATCCCAATCGCAAGCCCAACAGCGTCGGCCCCGCGCTCCTCTTTGAAAAGCCGAAAGGTTCAAGGGTTCCTCTCCTCGTAAACACGTTCGGCAGCGTCCGCCGCATGCAACTCGCCTTTGAAGTCGATCGGCTCGAGGAAGTTGCCGATCGCATCCGCGGCTTTCTCGCGATGGAAACGCCGCAGGGCCTCTTCGACAAAATCAAGATGTTGCCGAAGCTCGCCGAACTCGGCTCCTTCTTCCCGAAAAGCGTCAAAGACGGCGACTGCAAAGAAGTCATCCGTACCGGCACTCACGTGAATCTCCTCGATTTTCCGATTCTCAAATGCTGGCCGCAGGACGGCAGCCGCTTCATCACGTTCCCGCTCGTCTTCACGCGCAACCCCGAAAGCGGCAAGCGCAACGTCGGCATGTATCGCATGCAGGTCTACGACAAAAACACGACCGGCATGCACTGGCAGACGCAAAAACACGGCGCTGAACATTTCCGCCGCGCCCGCGCCGCCAACCCCGACGGGAAAATTCCCGTCTCCGTCGCCATCGGCGCCGATCCCGCGACATCACTCGCCGGAATGCTGCCGATTCCGCCCGACCTTGACGAGATGATGTTCGCAGGCTTCCTGCGCCGCGAGCCCGTCGAAATGGTAAAGTGCGAAACCAACGACCTCGAAGTTCCCGCCAACTCCGAAATCGTTCTCGAAGGCTACGTCTCCCTCAACGAAATGCGCACCGAAGGCCCCTTCGGCGATCACACCGGCTTTTATTCGCTCGAAGGCGAATTCCCCGTCTTTCACGTCGAATGCATCACCCACAAAAAAGATCCGATCTATCTGACAACCGTCGTCGGCCCGCCGCCGCAGGAAGATTTCTACATCGGTTACGCCGTTGAGCGCGTCTTTCTCCCTGTGATGAAAATGCAGTATCCAGAAATCGTCGATGTCGCGATGCCTGCCGAAGGCATCTTCCACAATTTAATGATCGTCGCGATTCGCAAGTCGTACCCCGGGCACGCGCGAAAAATCATGAACGCGATTTGGTCTCTCGGTCAGGCGATGTTCACCAAAGTGATCGTGGTCGTCGATCACGACGTGAACGTCCACGACTATCGCGAAGTCGTCTGGAAAGCGCTCTGCGCGCTTGACCCCGAGCGCGACATACAATTTTCACTCGGCCCCGTCGATACGCTCGACCACGCGCAACGCATGCAGGACTACGGCTCAAAGATGGGCGTCGATGCCACGCGCAAATGGCCCACCGAAGGATTTACGCGTCCGTGGCCTGACGAGATCCTCATGGACGCCAAGACCAAAGCGAAGATCGATTCGATCTGGAAGATCCTAGACCTCTAGTTCAATTCCGAACGCAAACGCGTCGGATTAGAACGCCTTTTCGCAACGCCCTCATTCAAGCTGTCTCACCGAGTGGCCGATACGCACGGTTGAGGACCGTGTGAGCAAGCCAACCGAACGCCAGGACGACCGAGGTTTCATGCCCTCGACCGCTGACCGCTCCGGTGTGTCGCGGGGCACGACGACCGCCGATTCCAACTCCCACAGACGGCATCCTCGCTACCGATTCAGTGAGCCGATCAAGGTTTGCTGTAAGGACGGCAGCTGCCTTGACGGAATCAGCGTGGAAATCAGCCAAAAGGGTATGTCGGCGATGATTCAAGGTCCCCTCACGCCCGGCGATGTCGTGCGTTTATAACCGGTTACAGGCGTCATCACGGAAGCCGTCGTTCGCCACAAGCTCGGCATGCTCTACGGTTTCGAGTTTCTCGAACTGGCGCGCACCGAAGCCAAAAAAATCGCCGAGCGATGTCGGAAATGCGAGCCGTGGAGGTCGAATGCGCGAGCGTTGTGAGCCTTAACAATTACTGTTCCCGCGAACAGGCAAAAACCTGGAAAAGTATCAATAAGCGGTAGTACTGAGAAGGGGGCTACGCTAGATATAGTAGGGCATACCATAAATACCCAACAAAAAACGGAAAGAACCGATATACATAGTACAACTCGCGCACAAATACTCTTTGACCCTCTCAACTTGGGAATGTCATAACGGTTTCACGGGGTGCACCTCCGTAAGCTCGCTGCGGTCGGCAGAGGTGCGCCAACAGGTTTGCCAACAGGCATGTAATGGGCGCTGGGGTAGCGATCCTCGTGAACGAATCTCGTGAAGTGATGAATGTGCGGCAAGCGTCGCAATATCTGGGGATCAGCCCGGATACGCTCTACCGTTACATCACCGAAGGCGAGATTCCCGCATTCAAGTTAGGCAATCGCTGGAAATTGCGCAAGACGATCCTGGACCGCTGGATGGAACGCAAGATGAGCCAGGCGCACGTACGGCGCCGGTAATTCGGGCGGGGCGAAAGGGAAAGAGGCCGCGACAATGGCGTTATTTGGCGGGAAAAACAAGCAGCTCGTCGGACTCGATATCGGCTCAAGCTCGATCAAAGCCGTGGAATTGAAGTCCACCAAAGCGGGCTACGAGCTCGTCAGTTTCGGCACGGAATCACTGGCACAGGATACGGTGGTTGACGGCGCCATCATGGACGCCCCGCAAGTCGCCAACGCCATCAGCAAGATTTTTGACTCCGAAAAAATCAAAACGAAGAATGTTGCAACCTCCGTTTCCGGACACTCCGTCATCGTCAAGCGCGTGCCGCTTCCGTTGATGACGGAAGAAGAGTTATACGAGCGCATTCCTTCAGAGGCCAGCCAGCATATTCCGTTCGACATCGCCGACGTGAACCTCAGCTATCAATTGCTCGAATCGATGGACGCGCAGATGGACGTGCTGCTGGTCGCCGTTAAGAAAGACAAGATTTTGAATCACACGAACGTCCTCGCGCAGGCGGGCAAAACCCCGGTCGTTGTGGACATCGACGCGTTCGCGCTTCAAAACTGCTTTGAAGTGAACTATGAACCGGACGCGGGCCAGACGGTCGCGCTGCTCAACATCGGCGCCAGCGTTATGAACATCAATATCGTCCGTGGGGGCATTCCGCTGTTCACCCGCGACGTCAGCGTGGGAGGCAATCAGTTTACCGATGCGCTGCAAAAAGAATTAGACCTTAGCTACGAAGACGCCGAGCGGCTGAAGAAGGGGGACACGCTGCCGAGCGTCACTGACGAACAGAAGCAGCAGATCCTTCGCAGCGTTTCCGACATCCTGACGCTCGAAATTCAAAAGACCTTCGACTTTTTCCGTGCGACCGCCAGCGGCGAAAACATTCAGCGCATCGTCGTTGCCGGTGGCACAGCGCGCGTCCCCGGCTTGGTGGACCTCCTCCGCGAAGAATTTGCGATGCCGGTAGAAGAACTCAATCCGTTCCGAAAAGTGCTGGTGAACCCGGGTAAGCACAGCGATGACCAGATTCGTGAAATGGGTCCGAGGCTTGCCATCGCGGTCGGCCTGGCGCTGAGGAGCTTTGACTAGTCATGATCCGCATAAATCTTCTCGGACAAGCGAAACCCAAAGCGTCGCGACGTCCCGTCGACACGGGTGCGGCCCTTCCGGTTCTGTTCATCGGCGCAGGCATTCTCTTTGGCGCTTTGATCCTCGGCTACGTGTACTACAACTGGCAGCACCAGCTCGCCGAGGAAAACGCCAAGATCAAGCAACTACAGACGCAGAAGACCGACCTCGAGCAAGTGAAGCTGCAGGTCGAAGCCTTTGAAAAACAAAAAGTGGTCCTTCAGCAGCGCGTCAACACCATCGAACAGTTGCAGCGTGATCGCACCGGCGGACAGGAGTTGCTCGATCAGATCGCCAGCACTGTCTCGCGCACCGAAAATCTCTGGCTCACCTCGATGATCAAGAAGGACAACAACCTGACCCTGGATGGCGCCTCGGCCTCAGTCAATGGCGTTGCCAACTTCATCACCGCGTTGAAGCGCTCCGGCTACTTCTCGAATATCGAGATTAAGGAATCCAAGCAAGACGATAAGGCCACTGCGGTTCAGACCTTTAATTTCGAGATCTCCGCGCAAATCACGCCACCGGGCGCGGCCGCTCCGGCGACAACAGCGAAACCAGCCGGTGCCGGAACGCAAGCGCCGCCAAACAACGCTGCTCGGCCGGCGAAGGTAGGGTAAAAGGACATGGCTAACCCACTCCGCGATATGTCCGTGATCATGCAGTGCTTGCTGGCCGTGGCCATCACGGTCGTGCTGGTCGTGGTAGGGGTTTATCTGCCGTTCTCGCCGATCGCGCAGGAACGCGATGAAGTTGACAAGGCCGTTCGGCAGCGCTCCCAACTGAACCAGGAAGTCACCCAGCTTCAGGTTTATCGCCAGCGTTATGGCGAGTTGAAATCGCAGATGGACGCGCTCTCGAAGCAGCTCGAGACGCTGAAGACGATCGTTCCCGAAGAAAAGGAGCAAGACGAATTCATTCGTTTGGTGGAAGGCGCGGCTTCTGCTTCGAACGTGCAGATCCGACGCCTGACTGCGAAACCCGTCGTCGCGCGCGAATATCACTACGACATGCCCTTCGAGGTGCAGGCCGACGGTCCGTACTTCAACTTGCTCGACTTCTTCGGCCGTTTGAGCCGACTCTCGCGCATCATCAACGTCGGCGACATCGATTTTGAGGACGCCACAAGCCAGAAAGCAGCGAAGTATCCGTTGCGACCTGGCACGTCGGTGACCGGAGTATTTACAGCAACCACTTTCTTCACCAAGCCCGCTGACACGGGAGCGCCGACTGCTAAGCCTGCCGCCGCCGCACCGCCAGCAGGGAAAATGTGAACGGAATGAGCAGAAACATGCGTTCTGTCAACACGATGATTGTTGGGATTTTGCTGGCCGCCGCTCCCGGTTTGATGGCACAGACGAGCCCTGCTACCGGCACTCCGTCCAATCCGCCGGCCAAGGCTGCGTCCAAGTCTAAGACCGGGAAGTCCAAGTCATCCGGCGCCGCCAAAGCCAAGGCCGCAAACGCGGCGACTCCGAAAGCCGTCCCCGTCTCCGCGTCGTCCGCCGATGTTGCCGGCGTACAGGGCGAAGGCGACAAGGGCTCACGCCGCGACCCGTTCGAGTCGCTCGTCAACCGCCAGAAAGATCAGAACGCCGGCAAAAATCTTCCGCCAGGTAAGGCTGGCTTGCAGGTCAGCACCCTCCGGCTGGATGGCATTGTTCGCTCCTCAGCGGGCATGATCGCCGTCGTCTCGAATCCGCAATCGCGCACCTACTTCCTGCGCGAAGTCGACCAGCTTTACGACGGTCGCGTCGACAAGATTGCCATGGACGGTGTTTCGTTCCATGAGTTGGGCAAGGATGCGTTCGGCAAGCCCGTCGAGCGCCAAGTACAAAAGAGAATCTACGCCAGTGCAGGAGAACAGCAATGAAGA
>JAFAZL010000689.1 GCA_019239815.1 Acidobacteriota bacterium | reverse complement strand
AACGCCGAGCATCAATGTGTAAACCTCGCGGCATCTTAATCGTTGACCACGTGTCGTGAGACACGCGATAATTCAGTAGTACTCGTGTAACCTGGTGCTCCGGGGGAGCCCAGTCCGCTTCTCGAAGTGCTTGAATCCGCGCCACTTATTAGGCCCGCGCGGCAAAATCACCTGGGATATGGAGGATGCGTTTGTCAGCCGGTACCCGCGTAGGACTAGAGGTCTCCGCCCCTGCCGCGGCTACTCTCGGCGCCCGGCGGAAGTGGATTTCCGGCCTCGAGAACGCTATCAATCGCGGCGCTGACCACCTGCTCTCGCTCCAGGCGAAATCCGGCTATTGGCTCGGCGAACTCGAAGCTGACAGCACTCTTGAATCCGACTACATTTACTACCTCTACGTTCTCGGCAAGGCCGAGCCTGCGCGAATCGCAAAGCTCGCGACTTATGTGCGCCGGAAGCAACTCGCCGACGGCGGCTGGAATATTTATCCTGGCGGCCCGTCCGAACTGAACGCGACGTGCAAAGCTTACTTCGCGCTCAAGCTGGTTGGCGACAATCCGAAATCCGCGCACATGGTGAAGGCGCGCGAGACGGTGCTGCGTCTCGGCGGCCTCGAAAAATCGAATTCCTACGTTCGCTTCTATCTCGCGCTTGCCGGCGCGCTCGGCTGGGAAATGGTTCCCGCGATCCTGCCGGAAATGATGCTGCTCCCAAACTGGTTTTATCTCAACATCTATGAGATGTCTTCGTGGACGCGCGGCATCGTGATCCCGATGGCGATTCTTTCGGCGCTGCGTCCGGACTTCCGCTTGCCCGAGCACGCGCGTGTCGATGAGCTCTTCGTTGATCCTTCGCACAAAGAGTCCGCCTTCGACTGGAGCGATTCGCTTATCTCGTGGCGCAATTTCTTTCTCGCCGCTGATCGCGCGATGAAGCTGTACGAAAAGCTGCCGTGGAAGCCGCTGCGCAATCGCGCACTACGCGAAGCGAAGGCTTGGGTGCTTGAACACATCGAGCGCACGGAAGGTCTCGCTGCAATTTATCCGGCGATGATGAATTCAATCTTCGCGCTGATGGCGCTCGGTCATGGACCTGACGATCCGCTGACCTCGCGCGAGATTCGCGAGTTCGCGCGTTTCGAAATCGAAGAGAAGGACACGATTCGCTTGCAGCCTTGCGTCTCACCCGTTTGGGACACCTGCATCGCGATGGTGGCTCTCGAAGAAGCCGGCGTGCCCGCCGATCATCCGGCGCTGGTGAAAGCCGCTGACTGGATTTTGTCGCAGCAAGTGCTCGGTCCCGGCGACTGGCAGATCAAGAACAAAGACGCGGCGCCCGGCGGATGGGTCTTCGAATTCCGCAACGATTTTTATCCCGACGTGGACGACACTGCGTTCGTCCTGATGGCGCTTCAGCGCGTAAAATTCCCCGATACCAAGCGCATGGAAGCCGCGATACGCCGAGGTATTCAGTGGCTGCTCAGCATGCAGAATCGCGACGGTGGCTGGGCTGCGTTCGATCGCGACAACAACAAGAGCTTCCTGAATCACATTCCGTTTGCCGATCACAATGCGATGCTTGATCCTTCCACCGCTGACGTGACCGCGCGCGTGCTCGAATGCCTCGGCCGCTTCGGCTGGACCGCGAATCATCCCGCGATCAAGCGCGCTCTCGAATTTTTGCTCAAGGATCAATGCGACGACGGATCCTGGTTCGGCCGTTGGGGCGTGAACTACGTCTATGGCACGAGCGGCGTTCTCCGCTCGCTCGAAACCGTTTCGCTCACCGCGAAAGAATATTGCCAGCGCGCTGTCAACTGGCTCCGTTCGGTGCAAAAACCGGATGGCAGTTTCGGCGAATCGCTACGCAGCTATCACGAGCCGCAGACCAAGGGCGAAGGCAACAGTACTGCTTCGCAAACGGCATGGGGTTTGATCGGCTTGCTTGCCGCTTCCGAGACTAGTGACCCGGCGATTCAGAATGCCGTTTCGTATCTCGTCGATCAACAGAACGCCGACGGTTCCTGGAGCGAGGACGAATTCACAGGCACGGGTTTCCCCTGCGTCTTCTATCTGAAATATCACCTCTATCGCAATTCATTCCCGCTGTATGCGTTGGCGCGTTTTCGCAATCAGTCGCAAGACGTGAAGCAGTTCTGCGCCATGACGTTCCAGCCGGCCGAATTCAGGCTGCGCAGCGGATTCTAGAGCTCGCGATGCGGTTCCCCGTCAGGTTTACCTCGGACTTCCAACTCGGAGTCGCCGCCCGTATCGCGCGCACGCGTGGCCGCCAGCCTCTCATTTTGAGGCCTCGGACCTTTGATGGAGTTCCCGACCTGCTGCCGGACGTCGAATCCGCTCCGTCCCTGATTTGGATCGGTGGCATCGAACCGCTCGAGCATCCTGAGGTTCCGAAGTTCGCGAATGCCGTCGCCGCTTCGGGTCGCGAAGCTTTCTTGCAGACCGATGGCAAACTTTTTCGCCGTCGCGTTCACGAGTTTCAGCCATCGCCACGATTTCGTCTCGCCTTCCGCTTCACTGGTGAGAGCATCGACGCCCCGGAAAACGCGGATATCGTCGAAGCCATTCGCATCGCGAAGCTATCCGGATTTCTCACAATTGGGTTCACGGTTCTCGGAGCTGCGAACGGACTCGAGAAAATGATCGCGCTGCATTCACAACTGAATAAGCTCGATCTCGATGGCTCTCTGATTTTCGCCGCCGATAAGTCGCCGGAGTTAGATCGAGCCGTCGCCGACGCGCGCAGCCGCCTGCTCGACGGCCGCTGGTCGAACCTCTCCCGCGTCTTCAATGACGCCGGAGCGCGCGCGTGGCTTCGTGGTGGCCGCTCTCGACCTGCGACCCCAGACGAACTCCGCTTCCTCGCGCAGGCAAGGGGCGCCGCCACCGGAACCGACCTGGACCTCGACGAAGGAGCGCAAGCCTGATGACCACGCTGGTCACCGGAGCCGCCGGCTTCCTCGGTAGTCACGTCGCGCGCCAACTTGTCGCGCGCGGCGAACCGGTTCGCGTGTTGCTTCGCCCTTCGAGCCAGAATCGCGCCATCGCGGATCTCCCGCTCGAATACGTCACTGGCGATCTCCGCGACACCGAATCCCTCGACCGCGCTCTCAAAGGCATGACGCGCGTCTTCCACGTCGCCGCCGACTATCGCCTCTGGGCAAAAGACTCGAAAGACATCTACGATTCAAACGTCGGCGGCACAAAAAATGTTCTCGCCGCCGCCAAGCGAGCCGGCGTCCAACAATTTATCTACACCAGCACCGTTGCGACGATCGCCGTCGATCGGCCTGCTCCACCGAACGAAAAGACCGACGCGAAGCTCGATGAAATGATCGGCCACTACAAGCGCTCGAAATGGATGGCGGAACGAGAAGCGCTCAACGCCGCCAGAGAGGGCTTTCCCGTCATCGTCGCGATGCCGACCACGCCCGTCGGCCCGTGGGACTGGAAGCCTACGCCGACCGGAAAAATCATCGTCGATTTTCTCAACGGCAAAATGCCTGGCTACGTTGACACTGGCCTCAACTTCGTCGGCGTCGAAGAATGCGCCGCTGGCCACCTGCTCATCGCCGAAAAGGGAAAAGTCGGCGAACGCTATTTGCTCGGCGGCGAAAATCTCACGCTCAAGCAAGTTCTCGACATCCTTTCGAACATCACGAAGCTCCCCGCGCCGATGCTAAAGCTTCCGCACGGCGTCGCGCTCGGCGCCGCTTACGCCAGCACATTTTTCTCGCGCCTCGTCGGCAAAGAGCCCGGCATCCCCGTCGAAGGCGTCAAAATCGCGCAGCACAAAATGTTCGTCGATTGCACTCGAGCCCAGCGCGAGCTAGGCTTTAAGGCAGGCCCTGTCTCCGCAGCCTTACAACGCGCAGTGCGTTGGTACGAATCCAATGGATATGTGAGCAAGCGGCGCGCAAAACGAATCGCTCGCGCGGCGGCATGACGTGTCTGCACCGATAACCACAACTTCATCGACGGCCAGCAAACCGATGTTCGTGCTCGTCACCTTTGCCGTCGACGCCGAATTCGCCCCTTGGCGCGATCTTCGCCGCTTTCGTAAGGTCAAGCTCAACGAAAAGCATTGGTCCGGCGGCGCCGACGTTTACGAAACGCAAGTGGGCGATTGCTGCGTCTGGGTTTCGCTAACTGGCATGGGTATCAAGTGTTTCGATTTCAAGTCCGCGACATGTCTTCGCAGCGCGGGTCTCGACGCTATCATCTCCTCCGGCCTGTGCGGCGGCCTCAACACGCACCACCGCGTCGGCCAGATCGTGGCGCCGCGGCGAGTTGGAACGTTACAAGACGCCACCGGCCTCCCCACCGCGCGCGCTTTGGCCGATTTGGCCGAGAGGCAGGGCGCTACCCTGATCGACGCTCTGCTCACCGCCGATCACATCATTGATTCGCAAGCCGAGAAAGCGCGCCTCTCTCAGGTCGCCGATGCCGTTGACATGGAATCGTTCCACATCGTTCACGAGTTTTCGCTCGAAGCCGCTCCTGTCACCGTCATCCGCGCCATCAGCGACGCCGCTAACGAAACCCTCCCGCTCGATTTCTCAAAGGTGCTCACCAACACAGGTCAGGTCAGAGTGGCCCCGCTCCTCAAAGAACTCGTGTTACAACCGTCCAGGATCCCTCATCTAACCAGATTCGCGAAACAGAGCCGGCAAGCCGCAAAGAATCTTGCGAATTTTCTCGATGTATTTTTGCGCGCTCTGACTCCCGAACAGATCCACTCCGAGGCGAGGACAACCGCAGCCGCGACATGAGCTCACCGACCACAACCACTGCCGTAGCGACGCTCGGCGCCATCCCGAAAACAATGCGCGCCGGCGTCTTCCGCGAAAAGGGAATCGTCACCGTTGAGGAAGTCCCCGTCCCGGAAGTCGGCCCTTGTGAAGTACTGATCAAAGTCGCCGCCTGCGGCATCTGCGGCACCGACATCAAGAAAATCTTCCAGCGCTACGTCGAACCGCCGCAAATTCTCGGCCACGAACTCGCCGGCACAGTCGTGGCTGTGGGCGCTGGCGTGGAAAAATTCAAGCTGGGCGATCGCGTGATGAGCTTTCATCACACGCCCTGCGGGACTTGCTTCTTCTGCGAAAATCGGCTCTTCTCGCAATGCAAGCAATACAAGACCACCGGCCTGACCGCCGGCTTCACTCCCAACGGCGGCGGCTTCGGCGAATACGTCAAAGCCATGCCTTGGGTGGCCGAGCGTGGCATCGTTCCGCTCCCTGGTAACGTCAGCTTCGAAGAAGCTACATTCATCGAGCCTATCAATACGATCGTCAAAGCCGTCCAGAAAGCTCGCGTCAAAGCAGGCGAAACCGTTCTCGTCCTCGGCTGTGGCCCCATCGGCCTCCAACTCCTGATGGTCGCCAATCTTGAGGGCGCGAAGCTCTACACCAGCGATCCAGTCGCTCAACGCCGCGATAAGAGCCTTACCCTGGGCGCCATTGAAGCTTTCGACCCGACCAGTGGTAAGCTTGTAGAAGAGATAAAGGCCAGGACCGAAGGTCGGGGGGCCGACGCGGTTTTGGTCGCGGTTGCTCACCCGAGTGTGGTCGCCGATGCGTTGGCAGCGGCGCGACCCGGTGGACGCATCCTATTATTCGCAGCCAACGATCCAGTTACGAGAATCGAGTTCCCAGCGGCAGCAGTGGGGATTGACGAGAAAGAGATCCTGGGTAGCTATAGCGCGGCTGTAGACATCCAGGAGGCAGCAGCTGAACTAGTGCTCTTGCGGAAACTGCCGGTCATGGAGATCGTCACCCATCGGTTTCCGCTCGATAGAATCCAGGAAGCGCTGAATCTCGCGGCGCATCCCTCGGCAGACTCGCTCAAGATTCTGATCACTCACGAATGAGAACAACCACTACAAAAAAGATTGAACAGCTTGGTGAAGAAGCCGCCGCAGTCGTTCGCGCGCTTTTCCCGCAGAAGATGACTGCCGCTGTCCTCTATGGCAGCGAGGATCTGCGCATTGAAAAAATTGACGTGCCGGCGCTGGCCGCCGATGAAGTTCTGTTGCGTGTGCGCTTGGCGCTCACCGACGGCACCGATCTTAAAGTTTGGCAGCGCGGATACCACGCTCGCATGATTCAGCCGCCCGCAGTCTTCGGCCACGAAGTCGTCGGCGAAATCGCCGCCCTCGGCAAGCGCGTTGACGCTCGCTGGCGCGTCGGCCAGCGCGTCATTGCAGCCAATTCCGCGCCTTGCCTGCGCTGCTTCCACTGCCGCCGCGGCCAGGAAAATCTCTGCGAAGACTTGCTCTTCAACAACGGTGCGTACGCCGAATATCTACGCATCCCCGGCCGCATCGTGATGGAAAACATGCTCGAGGTGCCCCACTCCGTCGATGACGGCAGCGCGGCGCTGGTCGAGCCTCTTGCCTGCGTGTTGCGCGGTATTCACGAGATGGAAGTCCGCACCGGCGACACCGCGGTCGTCATTGGCTGCGGCCCGATCGGACTCAAATTTGTTCGCATGCTTTCGCGTCGCGGTCTGCGCGTGATTGCACTCGCTCGGCGAGCGGCTCCGCTGGAACTAGCACGTCGCCTGGGTGCCAGCGCCACGATCAACGTCACTGAAGTTCCCGATCTCGTCACCGCCGTCAAAGATCTCACCGAAGATCGCCGCGGTCCCGACGCCGTCGTCGAAGCCGCCGGCAATCCCGCCACGTGGAAGCAGGCGCTCGCGATGGTTCGTCGCGGTGGTGTCGTGAATTTCTTCAGCGGCCTGCCCGCTGGCCAGTTCGTCGAAATCGAGCCGGCAGAAATTCATTACTCCGAGATCAAGATTATTTCGCCATTCCATCACACGCCGCGCTTCATCCGCGAAGCGCTGGAAGCGATTCGCCGCGGCGACATCCTCGCCCACGACTTCGTCACCGAAGAGATCCGCCTCGACGAGCTCCCGCAAGCCTTCGAGCGCATGAAATCCCGCAGCGGCGAAATCAAGCTCGCCGTTCGCCCATAAGCTTTTCGCTTTTCGTCTTAATCTTGTAGGAGTGGGGCTCGCTCCGCCCGTTACGAATAGCCGCGCGATGTTTTGGGTGCCGCACCCTCAGGTTTTAGAGGGTGCGGGTTTAGATTCAAACTTCGCCCGCACTTTTACATTTGGCTTACGTATTTCTGAAATGTCTGCGCAGGTCCTGTTGTAAATTTTGTGGGTCGCGGCTTTCGTCGCGACGTTGACCCGCACGATGAGGGGCTTTAGCCCCTGAAGCTCGATCGAAAAATGCTCCGTCCCAACGAACTCGACCTCGCCGCAAGAGTGCCGCCTCCGGGCTGCTCCATCGAAGTCGCG
>JAFAZL010000664.1 GCA_019239815.1 Acidobacteriota bacterium | reverse complement strand
CCTATAGAGGAAAGCTTCCTGAAATCGCCAAATCGGCGTACATCGATCCGGCCGCCATCGTTATCGGCGACGTAAAGATCGGCGAAGACTCGAGCATCTGGCCGCTCACGGTCGTGCGTGGCGACGTGAACTACATTCGCATCGGAGCGCGCACAAATATTCAAGATGGCTCGGTTCTCCACGTTATGCGCGATGAATATCCGCTGATTCTCGGCGACGATGTGACCGTAGGGCATAAAGTCTGTCTGCATGGCTGCACGATCGCGAATCGCTGCCTCATCGGCATGGGCTCGATCATTCTGAATGGAGTGACTATCGGCGAAGGCAGTATCGTAGCCGCCGGCGCGCTCATTCTGGAGCGAATGCAGATTCCACCGGGCAGCCTGGTCGTCGGCCATCCCGCAAAAATCAAGCGTCAGCTCACGGGTATCGATCAGGCCAGCATCGATGAATACGCGCGCCGCTACGTAGCCTACAAAAATATTTACCGCGACGAAGCCGCCTCCGCGACCGGCGACAAAACCATTGCCCGCAACGAGTAACACTCGCTGAGCATCAGGATACTAGGCATTGATCGATGTCTTCTTCGCCACAAATGTCTTCTTCATCACAAATCAAAACGACTTGTCATACTGAGCGAAGCGAAGGATCCGAGCGCGAAGTGCTTTCGACCAACGCACCGGTCGATCGCGCCACGGCCATCGAACTGCTTCAAACCGCGCCCTTGGACGAACTTCTCTCCGCCGCAACAACCCTCCGCGCAAAAGGGAAGGGCAACACCATTACCTTCTCGAAAAAAGTTTTCATTCCGCTCACCACACTCTGCCGCGACTACTGCGGCTACTGCACCTTCCGCAAAGATCCGGGCCAACTCGGCGCTCATTTCATGACACCCGACGAAGTTCTCGCCGTGGCCGAGCAAGGCCGCCGCGCGGGCTGCAAAGAAGCGCTGTTCTCGCTGGGCGATCAACCTGAACGAATCTTTCCTGAAGCGCGCGACTTCCTGAGCAAGCAGGGTTTCACACGCACGCTCGACTACCTCGCGGCGATGTGCGAGCGAGTTCTCAACGAAACTGGCTTGCTCCCTCACTCCAATCCAGGCGTGATGGACGCGAACATCCTCGCGCGGCTGAAAGACTCCAATGCGAGCGTTGGCCTGATGCTCGAGACCGTGAGCGCCCGCCTGATGCGCGGCGATCTGCCTCACGCGAAAGCGCCCGACAAAGTTCCGGCGCTGCGTCTGCGGACCATGGAAGAAGCCGGCAAACTTTCGGTCGCATTTACTACGGGAATTCTGATCGGCATCGGCGAAACGCTCGAAGAACGTGTGGATTCGTTGCTGGCAATTCACGACATGCACGAGAAGTACGGCCACATTCAGGAAGTCATCATCCAGAATTTTCGCGCCAAGCCAGACATACCTATGGCGCATCACATCGAGCCGACGATGGAAGACATGTTGAGGACGATCGCTGTCGCGCGGCTCATTCTCTGTCCAGACATGAATATTCAGGCGCCGCCAAATCTCAGCTACTCTGATTTCCCGCGTTTGCTTGACGCCGGAATCAACGATTGGGGCGGAATCTCTCCGGTCACGAAAGATCACATCAATCCCGAAGCCGCTTGGCCGCAAATCGCCAAACTGGAATCTGAAACGAACTCTCGCGGCTTCGTCCTTCGCGAGCGCTTGGCGCTGTATCCCGAATTCCTTGATCGCGATGGATTTGTGTCGCACTCTGTGCGTCCTCACCTCGAACGCTTGCGTGATGCGCCAGAAGTTGTCAGCACAACGCGAGCCGCGACATCCTGAGCGAACATTTCCCCAATCATGCCAACCCATCGACCTCGCGGCGAACGTCCTAAGTATAGTGGTAACAATAAGTTGCAAGTCGCTGCACTGGCGGGTGGCGTTGGCGCCTCGAAGCTGCTCCTCGGCCTTTACGACGTGATGGACCCGGCTGACCTGACCGCGATCGTGAACACGGGCGACGACATCACTCTGCACGGACTAAAAATTTCGCCAGACCTCGACATCGTTACGTACACGCTGGCGGGAATCATCGACCCGAAAAAAGGATGGGGCTTTCGCGGTGAAACATTTCATCTGCTGAAGCGCCTCGCTGTTTTTGGCCGGATCAACTGGTTCAATCTTGGCGATCGCGATCTCGCCACGCACATTCACAGAACCGCGATGCTAGCGGATGGAAAAACTTTGACGGATGCAGCGGAGTCGATTCGCACTGCGCTTGGTGTGAAGTCGCGCATCCTGCCGATGTGCAACGAACCGGTGCCGACGATCATTGAATCGAACGAAGGCGCGCTCCACTTCCAGGAATATTTGGTGAAACGCCGAGCTGAACCGGTCGTCAAAGGCCTTCGCTTCGACGGAGTCGAGCAAGCGAAGCCAGCGCCAGGAGTGCTTGAGGCCATCCGCGATGCCGATCGCGTCGTGATCTGCCCGAGCAATCCACTCATCAGCATCGGGCCGATTCTTGCGGTGAAGGGAGTTCGTGAAGCCTTGCGGGCGCGCCGTGAAAGCGTCGTTGCGGTTTGCCCGATCGTTGGCGGCAAGTCGCTGAAGGGGCCGAGCGACAAAATGCTCGCGGAACTTGGTCACGAGGCATCCGCAAGAGGCGTCGCGAAACTCTACGCCGACTTTACCGGAACTTTTGTCATTGATTCTGCCGACGAATCGCAACGCTCCGCAATCGAATCGCTCGGCATAACAGTTGTTGTGATTCCAACGGTGATGCAGACTCGCGGAGACAAACGCAAACTCGCGCGAGCTCTACTAACACTTCCTGGCTAGGTACTTACTTCAGAGTGGAAGACCGGTGAAACGGATGCCGGCACTATGGACTTTGTGGCGGATGTTGAGACCGATCAAGAGCGCGGTCATCGATTCAACGATGCGGGCGTTTTCGAGTTTGCCGCCGTTGATGGCGCGGACGCCGGGAATCTTCTTCGCTAATTCGCTGGCGACCTGCTTGGCCATGTCGTCGTCGCTGCAAACCAGGACATCGCATTCCACCGTAGCATCGCCTTCAAGAAGGGAAGCGCTAAGATTGTGAAACGCAGCCGCGAGACTCACTTCTTTTGGCAACAATTCGCGCGCTGCTTCCGCCGCGGAGCCTTGCCAGACTCCAAGCATTTTTGAAGGCGCTCCGCCGACCGCAGCAGCAAGCGGCACAGTCGTATCGATCACGATCGTTCCCGGCTTCCAGACAGATTTTAATTCCTTCAGCAAGCTCGCCATTCCGCTGAAGGGAATTGTGAGCAGCGCAACATCGCATTGGGCTGCGGCTGCCGCATTTGCAACACCTTCGACTTGAGCCGATGCGCCGATCGCGTCGCGCAATTTTTTCGCAGCGTCCTGAGCGCGCTGCGCGTCGCGCGAACCGATCACGATGCGTTCGCCGGCGCGCGCGAGCCGATTCGCCAAGCCGAGGCCTTCTGGTCCGGTTCCACCAAGAATTGCGACTGTTCGAGTCATCGTGTTCTCCGGCTCCGCGAAAGGTGTCGGTCGTGTTGAGGCCGGGCGGGGCAAGCCCCGCCCCTACAAGTGCTCCGCCTCGATTCATTTTAGCTCAGCGTACGAGTGCGGTTGGAACATGAGCGAGACGTCGGCGAATTCGCAGAGATGTAATCCGCTATGATACCTTCGGGAATTCCGAATATGGCGGCGCAAACTCCTACGGCGGCTGAGTTTCGTTTGGCGTGCTCGCAGTTTGCGACCGGGGTGTCGGTCGTGACGGCGGAGCGCGCACCAGGCAAAGTTCACGGAATGACGGCAAATTCAGTAACTTCGGTGTCGCTGAATCCGTTGCTGTTGCTGGTTTGCGTGGACCACCGCGCGCAGCTTTTGCCGATGGTGCGCGCAAAGCAGCACTTCGGCGTCAGTGTATTGAGGCAGGAGCAGCAAGCGATTTCGCGGTATTTCGCGCAGACCGTGGAAGACGAAGCGACCGAAGCGAAGCTGGGGATTCGCTATCGCTGGACGGAGTCTGGGATTCCGTTGCTGGATGACGCGCTTGTACACATTGCTTGCCGCGTGACTTCAGCGCAAGAGGCCGGCGATCACACGATTTTTATTGGACAAGTGGAGACGACGGAGATATTTGATGGCGAGCCGCTGGTTTATTTTCGCGGCGGATACAGAAAAATCGAGCTGTAAGCGCGGAAACTGGAAATTAGAAATTGGAAAATGGGAAAAGCGCGCTGAACGTTATTTTCTCGCTTAAGCGAGAATCGGAATACCCTGACTCAGTGCATCTTGCGGACATGGGGCGCAGCAGTGCTGCGCCCCTACATCACCCTGCTGACGTATAGACGCGTTGCGTGAATTTCTAGCTTCTAATTTCTGGTTTCCAAGACTAGTGGTGGCCGCCGAGGGGGTCGCGTTTGGTGCCGTAGATGGCGCCCCAGCGGTCGGTCATTTCGCCGCGGATTTCCCAGAGATCGGGAAAGAATTTGTGGCGCATGCCTTCCTCCAATATTTCTACGGGACGACCTTTCAGAGATTTCGCGCCGAAGCCGATGGTGCGGTGAATCAACAACATGTGTTCGTAGCGGAATTTCTGGAAGAGTTCGTCGAACTCGGCTAACGCTTCGGCTACGACGTAAGCGTCCCCGTGGTTGTATTCTGAGTCGTAGATTTTTTCGAGCGTCAGATTGTGCTTGTCGAGATAGTTTTCTTTGAACGAATTCCAGATCGGCTGATACATCTTCAACAGAATGCGGAAGCCGGGGGATTCCTGGCCGCTGCCGTTGCCGAGGCGTTCGCGGATCGCCTGGTATTCCTTGGGCGACATAATTTCCAGCAGAGCGATTTGACCGATCATCAGGCGCTGAATTGTGTGGACTCGGCGAAAGAGTGTGAGGACGCGATTGGTGTTTTGTTGCTGGAGAAAATCGTCGATGTCGAGCAGCGTGTAGGCGATCAGCTTCATCCAAAGCTCCTCGACTTGGTGGACGATCTGAAATTGGAGTTCGTCGCCGTTGCAGAGTTCGTCGAAGTTGGATTGGCAGGAGAGGAGATTCTTGGTGTTGAGGTAGAGCTCGTAGTCGAGAGTGCCTTCGCCGGACATCTGGGAATAGAAGAGTTTGCGGTTCATTCGGGCTCCTGGTGCGATTAACGAGTATTTTGAGCGGGTTGCGGAAGAAAGTCGAAGGCGGTTTCACCACTGGGTTCGCGGACGGCACAGAGGGGGGCACTTTTGGCCCCTCCCCCCGGGGTTTTTGCGTAAGAATGTGATTTTAGGGCGTTTATGCGTGCAAGGTGCGCAAGGATTTGATTCTACATGGGTTACGGGTGTGGGTCGGCGTTCGAATTGACGGTCGGCTTTTTTGGCGAGTAACTGTCTTCCTTACAGTCAGTTACGCACAGTCAGCTGCGCCGATATGAGAAAGCCGAAAAGAAGGAAGCTTACATAGAGTTAGCAGGCACCGCTTGAGAGCGCAGGAGTCGGGTTGCCGGGGAGAACTTGTGGTCGGGCCGACGTTGAGATCCTTCGCCCTCCTGCGGAGCGCTCAGGATGACAACCGTTAATTCCACTTAAGCTAGCGTTCGGTGGGGCCGCTGGGGCGGGTTTGTTCGGTGCTGTCGCCGAGTTCTTTGCGGTGGCTTTTGACTTCGCGGAGGGCGTAGATGGGTTTGTTTTGGGACTCGTAGTAGGTGCGGGCGATGATTTCGCCCAGGAGGCCCATGGAGATGAACTGGACGCCGCTGACGATCAGCGCCACGCCTGTCAGCATCAGTGGGCCGTGCGCGCTCATCACCGAGACGTTGTGGGCGAATTTCTCGTAGAGGAGATAGGTGGCGTCGAGCAGACCCAGCAGAACACCGGCAACGCCCATGAGGCCGAAGAACTGGAGCGGGCGCGTCGAGTAATCCTGCAAGAACTTAACGATGATTAGGTCGAAGAAGACGCGGAAGGTGCGGCCGATGCCGTAGTTGCTCTTGCCGCTCTTGCGATCGAGGTCGGTGATCGGGACTTCGGTGATGCGCGCGCCGGTGGTGGCTGCAAGAGCCGGGATAAAGCGATGCAATTCACCGTAGAGCTGGATTTCCTGAATGATTTCGCGCTTGTAGGCTTTGAAGGTGGTGCCGAAGTCGTGAAGATCGACGCCACTCAGCTTGGCCATCATCCAGTTGGCGACGCGGCTGGGGAACTGACGCATGAGCCAATGATCGCGGCGGGCGTAGCGCCAGCCGCTGACGAGGTCGAAGCCTTCTTCGATCTTCTCGAGAAAACGCGGGATTTCTTCGGGATCGTGCTGGAGGTCGCCATCCATCGAGATGACGACGTCGCCGCGGGCGAAGTCGAAACCGGCTTTGAGCGCGGAGGTCTGGCCGAAATTGCGGCGCAGGCGGACGATGTTGACGCGATGGTCGTGCTCGTAGA
>JAFAZL010000389.1 GCA_019239815.1 Acidobacteriota bacterium | reverse complement strand
CGGATCTGGCGATTCCGATGATCGAGACCGAGGACATCGGGAATGCGGCTGCCGAGCACTTGCTCAAGCTGGACTTTTCGGGGCATGAAACGAAGGAACTGCTTGGGCAGCGCGATTTGACCTATACGGATGTTGCGTCGGTTCTCGGCAAGGCGATCGGCAAGCCGGAACTGCAATACGTGCAGCTACCGGCGAATGAGTTCATCGGCGCACTGACCAATATGGGGCTGACGCGGAACTACGCTGAGATCATCGTCGAGATGTGTGACGCGATGAACGATGGGCGGATGAAGGCGCTGGAACCGAGGAGCGAGGCGAATACGACGCCTACGGCGATTGAGACGTTTGTGAAGAATGCGTTTGTGCCGGCCTTTCGAGGGGGTAAGGCGGCGTCGGCGTAGGAGTTGGTTCGAGCAGAAAGACAAAGAAAGAAAAGACGAATCGCGGTAGTTCTTGTGATCTTGCGGCCATGGGGCGCAGCAGTGCTGCGCCCCTACATTTTTTGGGAGCAGCGATCGCTTAGCGGTGTCGGCGTGGAAGATTTGGCATAATAGCGGAATCTTGCAAGGGTCACTCCTCATTACAGGGGCTTCGCAGGTGCTTACGCTGCGCGGACGCGGTCCGCGGCGGGGCGCGGCGCTTTCGAATCTCGGAATTGTGAAAGATGGGGCTGTGCTGGTGCGCGACGGGCGCATCACTGCGGTCGGAGTGCGCTCGAAAATCGAAGCGCTGCCGGAGGCGGGTGAGGCGAAGAAGCTGGATGTAGAGGGTCGCGTTATTTTGCCGGGATTTGTCGATTCGCACACGCACCTGATTCATGCGGCGAGTCGCGCAGAAGAGTACGAACTGAAGATTGCGGGCGCGAGTTATGAGGAGATCGCGCGCAAGGGCGGTGGAATTCTCAATTCGGTGAAGAAGCTGCGCACGGCGACGGCTGCGGCGTTGAAGGCGCGGGCGATGACGGCGCTGCGGGAATTTGCGGCGTACGGGACGACGACGGTCGAGGCGAAGAGCGGGTACGGGCTGGATGTCACGAGCGAGCTGAAGATTCTGGGGCTGCACCAGGAATTGAATCAGGAGCAGCCGCTGGAGATTGTTTCGACATTTCTTGGCGCGCATGTCGTGCCGGCTGAGTACCGACACACTCCGAGCGGCCCGCAGCGATATGTCGGTGTGCTGGTGAACCGGCTGATTCCGGAGGTTGCGGAGCGCAAGCTGGCGGAATTTTGCGATGTGTTTTGCGACCGCGGAGCGTTTTCGCTGGCGCAGTCTGAGCAAGTGCTGGAGGCGGGCGTGAATCACGGGCTGACGCCGCGGCTGCATGCGGAGCAGTTGTCGCGGACGGGAGCAACGCAGCTTGCGGTGGATATGGGGGCGGCGAGCTGCGACCATCTGGAGCAGGTGAAGACGGCGGATATTCGGGCGCTGGCGAAGTCGAAGACTGTGGCGACGCTGCTGCCGGGCTGCGATTTTCACCTCGGATTGAAGCAATACGCCCCGGCGCGGGCCCTTATTGATGCCGGCGCGATTGTGGGGCTGGCGACGGACTACAACCCTGGGACGAGTCCGACGCTGAGCATGCCGATGGTGCTGTCGCTGGCTTGCACGCAGTTGCGGATGACTCCGGCGGAGGCCATTACGGCGGCGACGATCAATGCGGCGTATTCGCTGCGGCGCGACAAAGAGATCGGATCAATCGAGGCTGGGAAAGTGGCGGATTTGGCGGTGTTTGAAGTCGAGGATTATCGGGAGATTCCGTACTACTTCGGCGTGAACCATTGCTGGATGACGATGAAGAAAGGCGAGATTGTTTACCGAGCCAGCGCCGCTTAGGGAACCGGGCGGAGTGGCTGAGTTTGGAAAAATCCAATATCATTGAGCAAAGACGGCCGGGCCCAAGCTAAGGAAACCAGCGCGATGAAGCGATTGATCGAGTGTGTGCCGAACTTTTCGGAAGGACGCGACGCTGCCAAGGTGGACGCAATCGTGTCGGCGATGAGCGCCGTGCCAGGCGTGTATGTGCTCGACAAGGAGATGGACGCGGACCACAACCGGTGCGTGGTGACGCTGGCAGGGGAACCGGACCCGGTGGCCGAGGCAGCGCTGCGAGGCGTGGGCAAGGCGCTGGAACTGATCGATTTGACCGTGCACCAAGGGGCGCATCCCCGGGTTGGCGCGGCGGATGTGATTCCCTTTATTCCGATTTCAGGCGTGACGATCGACGATTGCGTGGCGTTGGCGCGGCGCGTCGGAAAAGAGATTTGGACGCGGTACCGGATCCCCGTGTTCTTTTACGAGGCGGCGGCGACCCGGCCGGACCGCGTGAATCTGGAGAATGTGCGCAAGGGGCAGTTCGAAGGGCTGCGCGACGAGCTGAAGCGGAATCATGACCGGCAGCCGGATATTGGTGAGCCGAAGCTGCATCCGACGGCGGGTGTGACGGTTGTCGGAGCACGGAAGTTTTTGATCGCGTACAACGTGAATTTGAATACGCCGGATGTCGGTATCGCGAACAAAATTGCCAAGGCGATTCGGTTTTCGTCGGGCGGGCTGCGGTACGTGAAGTCGATGGGCGTCGATCTGAAGGCGCGGAATCTGGCACAGGTGTCGATCAACTTGACGGATTTCGAGCAGACGCCGATGCATCGCGTGTACGAGATGGTGAAGCGCGAGGCGGCCCGTTACGGCGCGGTGCCCGTGGGCAGCGA
>JAFAZL010000179.1 GCA_019239815.1 Acidobacteriota bacterium | reverse complement strand
TCGTAGAGAACGAAGCCTTCGGCGGCAGCCTCTTTGTCCTTGTCCTTGCGCGCGCCGGCGTTGGATTTTTTCGCGACTCGCAGGACGCGGCCGCTCGGTTCGGTGCCTACGACGAGATTACCTTTTGCGTCGAAGGCCAGAACGCGAATGTGAGCTTCGTCGCTGGCATAGAAGAGTTCTGATTTGCCATCGGACGACACTGCGAAGATTTGGCCTTTGTCGCCGGTGGCTACGTACAGTGTACCATCCGAGCCGAAGGCGAGATCCCAGATGTATTTCGTTTTGGGATCGAAAAAGACGGATTTTTCGCCGGCTGCGGAGACGCGGTAGACCTTTCCGTCGGGATTTGTGCCGACGTAGAGCGTGCCCTTAGTGTCGAAGGCGATGGCCTGGACAGATAGATCCGTGGACTCGAACGCGGTGGCCGGCTTACCGCTTGCGTCGAAGCGAAAAACCTTGGCCGGCGAGCCGCCGCCGGCGTAGAGAACGCCTTTCGGGTCGGTGCGTAGCGTCCAGAGGAAGCTTGCGTCGGCGTCGGCGAGTAGCGTGAATTTCGGCGAAAGCTCGAGCCGGCCGTCGCTGCGAACCGTTACGCCGTTCGAATTGCCCTTGAGGAATTCTTCGTAAGTGGATTGCCGCCAGCTACGCGTGTGTTCGGCGCGCGCGATGGTCGAGAAGAGCGCAACACAAAGAAGCAGTGCGCATGTTCCGGCTGCGAGGCGATGAAATTTTTGGCTGGGCATCGAGATGTTCACTTGGATGATGTTCACCGGATTTGGAGATTGAGAGACACGACGCCTGAAACCGGGCCGCTGAGTTGAACCGATGATTCGCTGGCGAGCGACTCGCGCAAAACCTGGACTGTCCCTGGCGCAGGACCCCCGTCGATCACGTTGATTTGCGAGAGCGGCGCGTTGGGCAGCTCTTTGTCGTCCCAAAGAATTGTGGGCGACGGCATGAAGAGGCCGACATAGAGGCGATCGTTGCGGCGTTCGCGATTGAGCAGCGTGATGAGCTGATCGAGCCCCGGAGGGCCGCCGCTGCCGGAAAATTGGAAGCCGCGCGACGCGCGATTGAGCAGGTCGCCATCGGTGACCATGACGCGGAGCATTGTGCCGCGCGCGATCTGGTCGGGAACATGCACTGTCGTTTCTTCAATGTGCGATTCGCCGCGATACGGATGAAGCAGAACGCGCACGCGCAGATCTTCACCGGGGGCGGCTTCGCCTTTTTCGAGCCAGGCGCTGTCGATCGTGAAGGATTGCCGGCCGGGGATGCTTTCGACTTTGAGCGAGATGCCGTCGACCGAAGGCACTTCGTACGGATTCGTGAAAAGCCGATTGAAGATGCTTTGCACGCCGAGAGCAATGGGAAGACCGTCGCCGCCAAGAAAATCGCCGGGCGCGTAAGTATTTTCGATCTGCACCGGCGCATGACCTTTCAATCGAACTTCACCGGAGAGATGAAGGGTCATGCCTTCGCCGTAGACGGAATTTTGCGTTAGCCCGTTGAAAGTAGTAAGCGCGACGAGCAGCGGCGTCAGTTTCGGATGATCGACAACTTCGAAATGAAGCTTCTTGTTGCCCAGCGGCGTCGCGACAGATAGTTCGAGAGGAATCATCGACGGCGGCGCGCCGAGTTTGCCGGTGACTGCCGTGAGGTGGTCGCCAGTGATCGTGCCAATGGGGCCGCCGACGTTCACAATTTTGGTGGAAGCGAGCGAGGACGAAAGCGTTGTGACGACGCGGCTGCGCGCCATCGGAAGCGCCACGTCGCCCAGGCTCAGAAAGGGATGGCCACAAAGATAAACGCGATCCGCTTGTACGGCGGTCACCGTGCACGCCGAATTGATCGACGCATCGCCTGAAACCAGCACCATTCCCGCCATATCGCCGGGGGCGAGCTTTTTGTCGTCGGCCTGCGGCGCGGCAGTTCCGCCCTGCGCGGCGACGAATCCGAAACTCGCGATTTCTGGCGCAAAGCGCTGCAGTGCCGAAGGCTGGAATCCGGAGAAGACCAGCGGTGTGGCAATCGGTTCGAGAGACGAGCCGGAAGGAAGACCGTTGCGGCTCGCAGTGTCATACGGCAACGCGATTTGCTGTGGTTGCGATTGCGCTTGAATCTGCGTGGAAGAAGCGGAAGAGGAATAAGTCGGCGAGCCTGCTGACGGTGATTGTGATTGCATTTGCGCGGAAGTCGGTGCCGGCGCCGCACTATTCGGACCAGCCGGATGCAACACGTCCTCAATCGGCGTCACGCCGCCGATCGCTTCCTTCGTAAAAACTCCCAATTTCAGCGAAAGCGCGCCGGCGAGTTTGCCATCGAGATACACCGGGCTGCCGCTCATCCCCGCAACGACGCCTGTGTGCTCGACCTTTTCGCCCTTGAGCTGCACCAAGATAATCGACTGCTGCGGCCCCAGAAAATTGGGCATCACGCCGATGACTTCGAGGTCGAATTTTTCAACCTGATCGCCGGCGAAAATGGTGTAGGCGTAGCCCTGCATGCCAGGTCGAACCTGGCTTAGCGGCAAAATGTCGTTAGATTGTGCTGAAATCGCTGGACTTAGTGCGGCGGCCGCCACGAGCGCGAACAACGCCGCGGCGATGCGAGCCAATAACGGCAAACGGAGGAAGCGGGTTGCGGGCGGGGTCGGCGTTGGCGCGAACATGAAGCGCCCATGATACTTAGCCCGGTACGGGGACGCAATTGAACGCCCGGTGGCCGAAAAGTAGGCCGCGGATTCTAGGCGTTCTAGAACCGTCAAACGCTTGTCAGCGTCACAAACGATAGACTCGTTAGAGAAGTGGTCGGTACTGTCGTCACGCGAAATAAGCACGAAGAGAGGATGAGCCAAGCGCGTTGTGAGGTTGTTCGACTTCGCTTGGCGAAGAAGCGGTAGGCCGCTCGCGGAAGAGCAGCAACTCACCGCGGAAACCTTCCAAACTACAGCGAGAAGTCGACTTCGATCGGATCGATGAGCGGTATCAGCCAACCCAGCAATTTTTGATGCACGGGATGCGCGTTGTAGCGCTCGAACGCAGCGGCGTCGGCAAACTTCATCGATCCGCCGAGCTCATAGCCCTGGCCGCGCGGCGAAATGTTTAGGCCGACCCACGATTCCT
>JAFAZL010000581.1 GCA_019239815.1 Acidobacteriota bacterium | reverse complement strand
TTCGCGCGCTACGAATTCAATTATAGCAGCTTGGCTGGCACGCTGTGGCGCTGTACGATGCGTCGCGTTTGTGTCGGTGTGTTCGAAGACGATGATTTTGGAGGTGTCAGAAATGTTGAAATTTTCGGCTGCGCTAGTCTTCTTTCTTCTATCGATTGCGTTGGTGCCCGTCGCTGCGCAGGCCGCCGACAAAGCCGATGCAACTCCCACCATTGCGGAAAAAACGAAGGATACGCAGAAGCTGGCGGGGTATTTCAATCTTTATTGGGATGCGAAGGCGGGGAAGATTTGGCTGGAGATCGATAAGTGGGGGACGGAATTTTTGTATCAGACGTCGCTGCCGGCGGGAGTGGGGTCGAACGACATCGGGCTGGATCGCGGGCAGATGGGCGCGACGCGGGTGGTGCGATTTGAGCGGACGGGGCCGAAGATTTTGTTGATGCAGTCGAACCTGGATTATCGGGCGGTGACGAGCGATCCGGACGAGCGGGCGGCGGTGCGGCAGTCGTTTGCGGAGTCGGCGCTGTGGGGATTTACGGTGGCGGCGGAAGACGGAAGCGGTGACTCAGCGCGCGTGCTGGTCGATGCGACGGAGTTTTTCCTGCGCGACGCGCATCATGTGCCAGAAGTGCTGGCGCGGACGAAGCAGGGGGCGTTCAAGCTCGACGATAGGCGGTGCACGTTTTATCTGGCGCGGACGAAAAATTTTCCGCTGAACACCGAGGTTGAGACGACGCTGACGTTCGCGGGGGAGCATCCAGGGCAATGGGTGAAGGATGTGACGCCGTCGCCGGAATCGATCACGGTGCGCGAGCACCATTCGTTTGTGCAGCTGCCGCCGGCGGGATACAAGACGCGCGCGTACGATCCGCGTTCGAGCTTTTTTGGGATTTCGTACATGGATTATGCGACGCCGATCAGCGAGCCGATTGTGAAGCGATTTACGGCGCGGCATCGGCTGGAGAAAAAAGATCCGAATGCGGCGATGAGCGAAGCGGTGCAGCCGATTGTCTATTACCTGGATCGCGGCACGCCGGAACCGATTCGCGGGGCGCTGCTGGAAGGCGCGAATTGGTGGGCGCAAGCGTTTGAGGCGGCGGGATATCGGAATGCGTTTCGCGTGGAGATGATGCCGGAAGGCGCGGACCCAATGGATCTGCGCTACAACGTGATTCAGTGGATTCATCGGGCGACGCGCGGGTGGTCGTATGGCGAGGGTGTGATTGATCCGCGAACGGGGGAAATTATCAAGGGGCAGGTGTCGCTGGGGTCGCTGCGCGTGCGGCAGGATTTTTTGATCGCGGAGGGGCTGCTGGCGCCATATGAGAAGGGTCGCGCGGCGGGGTCGGGGTCAAGCGGCGGGAAGATGCAGGAGATGGCGCTGGCGCGGTTGCGTCAATTGGCGGCGCACGAAGTGGGGCACACGTTGGGGCTGGAGCACAATTATTCGGCGAGCACGGTGGGGCGATCGTCGGTGATGGATTATCCGCCGCCGGTGGTGACGCTGGGCGCGGACGGCGTGCCGGATTTGTCGCAAGCATATGCGACGGGGATCGGCGAATGGGACAAAGTGTCGATCACGTGGGGGTATTCGGATTTTGCGGCGGGGACGGATGAGCGTGCGGCGCTGAATAAAATTTTGAGCGATGCGTTTTTGGGTCGGGGGCTGCGATTTTTGACGGACCAGGATGCGCGGCCGGCGGGTTCGTCGAGCAGCGTGGCGCATTTGTGGGATTCGGGAGCGAACGCGGTCGATGAGTTGGAGCGGCTGATGAAGGTGCGGGCGGCGGCTCTGGCGCGATTTGGGGAGAACAATATTCGCGAAGGGGCGCCGCTGGCGACGCTGGAAGATACGCTGGTGCCGATCTATATGTTGCATCGGTATCAGGTCGAGGCGGCAAGTAAATTGATCGGCGGCATGGATTATACGTTTGCGGTGCGCGGGGATGGGGAGGTCCCGACGACGATCGTTGCGCCCGCCGAGCAGCGTCGTGCGCTGAAAGCTGTCCTCGCGACGCTCGATCCGCGCGTGCTGGCGTTGCCGGAGTCGCTACTGAAGATGATTCCGCCGCGGCCGGTGATGTGGGCGCGCGGGCGGGAGGATTTCAAGATTCGGACGAGTCCCGCGTTTGATGCGGTGGCGCCGGCGGAGGCGGCGGCACAACATGTGATGGGATTTCTTTTTAATCCGCAGAGGGCGGCGCGGCTGGTGGAGTTTCATGATCGCGATGCGGCGAATCCGGGGCTGGCGGAGGTGATCGATCAGATTTTGACGGCGACGCATGCGGGGGCGAACGCGCCGGGATATTTGGGGGAGATTGGGCGGGCGGTCGATAACGCAGCATTGGTTGAGTTGATGGCGCTGGCAAATGACACGACGACGCTACCGGAAGTGCGAGCGGTGGCAAGCGCGGAACTGCGTTTGTATAAGGCGAAGAATGCGGCGGCGGGTACGTTACGGTCGGCGGATGATACGGCGGCGGTGTATTTTGCGTTTGTGGCGCAGCAGATCGAGCAATTCGAGAAGGATCCAACGAAGGTTGTGATGACGGCGCCAGCGGAGGCGCCGGATGGACCGCCGATTGGGGATGACGAGGATTTTTAATTCAAAGCGACAACGTTACTTCGCATACTCGGGATTTTTCGCGGATGCGCGCTTTGGAAATTCACGTTCGACCTTGCGTAGCCATTTCAACTCGGTTTGAAACTGCTCGATCATCAGGGTGACCATCCATGCGGCCTCGTGATAGGGATGGCCGACTTCGGCGAGGATGGAGTTGAGCGTTGCTTTTTCGCGGGCGAGTTCTCGCTCGAGGAATTCTTTTCGGCGCGCGAGCTGCTTTTTGAAAACGCCGGGGCGGGCTTGCCAGGAGAGGGCGACCCAAGTCAGAAATGGCGGACGGTCGCGCTGGGTTGTCCAGTCTTCGCGTTCAAGCGCGTCGATCAGTATGTGCCGGCCTTTCGCTGTAGTTTCAAACACGCGACGATCCGGGCCTGCGGCCGGGTCTTCCGAATCGCCGGCGCGAATCAGCCCTGATCCAGCAAGCTTCTCCAGCGAGTAGTAAATCTGAGGGCGCGAGATCGCGGCCCAATCGCGGATGCATCGCCGCTCCAACTCGAGATTCACTTGATAGCCGTGCATCGGCCGCTCTGCCAGCAGGCTGAGGATCACGAGATCGGGCGTTGTGACCACAGATTTTTTCGAATTGCGACCTCTCATTGTTTTCTTTTCGGTCGTTGCATTCGCTACTCACTTAGCGGCTACGCTCAGTACGGCGATCGGTGATAGACGGCGCGTTCCACTTCAATCTTGAGCTGCTTCATCATGTCTTGCGGATTGAAGTTCGTCCTCCGAAACTCCTCGGCTGACGCCTTCTTGGCGTTCTCGTACGCCGAGTCATTTTCCCAGATTGCGGTCGTCACGACGTTGAAGCGGCCGTTGCCTTCGATCTTTTCGTGAAGGAATCCTTCGACAAATCCGGGCAAGGTTCGCAAGAAGGCTTGCACTTGGCGCGATCGGTCGAGGAATTCTGATTTCGATTCTTCTGGAACGACGAACGCGTCGATTAGTACTTTTTGCATGGCGATCAGCCTTTCTTCCTTTGTGCGCTCCACCACCACCATTGGCACTGTTCTGCGGGCAACCGAGGATTGCGCGCCTGGGCGACGGCCGCTCGAAACGTATCCAGAACGCAAATGTCCACGTGCTGAGGCGCGACGCGCTCCAGTTGCGCGTACATCCGTTCAGGGCTCCGTCGTGCCAGGTCGGCCATGCTGTGCACTCCGAGCAAATGAAAATCGCGCACCATCGCGGGTCCAACGGAGATCAGGTCTCTCAATTCGCGTGCTTCCGAAGCCATAAGTCCTCCTTGACAAGCTTCAATAGCCGATCTAGACTTACACTAGTCTAATTAAGACTAGCTATACCGTCAAGCATGATTTTTCCTCAAAGGAGCGACCATGGTCGTCAAACAAATTACTCCAGTGCTTTTTGTTCAGGAGATCGAGCCGGTGCTGCACTTCTGGGTCGACGCGCTGGGTTTCGAGAAGACAATCGAGGTTCCCGGAGACGGCGGCAAACTCAACTTCGTCTCTCTCCAAAAAGACGGCAATGAAGTGATGTACCAGACTTACGCGAGCCTCGGCGAAGACATGCCGCAAATCGCCGAAGCCGCGAAAAAAGGCCCAACCTTTCTCTACATTGAAGTCGACAATCTCAATTCGATCCTCGCCGCTCTGAAGAAATACAAAACGACGATGCCCGAACGCACCGCCTTCTACGGCATGCGCGAAATCGGCTACCAGGATCCCGCCGGCCACTACCTGACCTTCGCCCAGCGTGTTTAGTCGGGGCTCGCGCGGCGAATCGATATGCATTCCTGATGGCACAACGAGTAATGGACGCAACAACCAAACTCAGCCACAATCATCCAAGCGCTATGAAAAATCGCTCTGTGCCTGTCGATACTGTTCTGCCTCACGTCTCCTATCGAGATTTGCCGACGGCAATCGACTGGCTGGTGAAGCATTTCGGGTTCGTCGAGCAGTATCACTACACCGACTCGACGACGGGGAAGATTTCTGGCGCGCAGCTTCGACTGTCGAATGCTTACGTCATGGCGCATCTCGCTAAGGTGGCGAATGCGGCGACGCCGGCTGAACTTGGCTACAACCTGCAAAGGCTCACGATTTTCTTCGATGACGTCGACGCGCATTATCGGAAGGTGAAGTCGACCGGTATTCGTCTGGTTGAGCAGGTTCACGAAACCGTTTACGGCGAGCTTCAGTACGCGGTGCAGGACCTCGAAGGCCACCTTTGGATCTTCTCGCAACACGCGAAAGATCTGAGCCCCGACCAATGGGGCGCCAAGATTACGAAGTAGTCGGCGCGTCGGGAAAATCCGCACCCTCTAAAACCTGAGGGTGCGGCACCCAACCGCCTTCCAATCCTATTTTTTCTCCGGTGTCGGGAGTGGGCGACGGGGTGCCGGTTGAGACGGGACTGCGATTGAGCGGGCGCCGTTCTTTCCCACGGATCGCACTGCATAGAAATGATTGTCGGTGGAGACGTCTTTCAGTACGGTTTCGCCTGCCGATTCGGCAAAGGTCAGGACGCTCCAGCGCGTTTCGGTCGTTTCGCGCCATAAAATCTCGAATCCGGCGCGGGCGTCGTCATCTTCCGCCGACCAAGAGAGCTTCGCGTCCTGCGTTACCGCGCCCGCGAGTCGCACGTCTTTCGGCGGAGCGGGGGCCAACGCAAGCTGCCGCAACGCTTCCGCATTGTCGCGCGCGACATTCCCAAGCAACGACGAATTCAGATATTTTGCGTAGTCGCCATACTCGACGCCATTCTCCGTTCGCGGAGTTTGGTGCTCGTGGTTGTAGTCTTCCCACGGCTCGGTAAATCGCACTGCCGGGCTGCCCGCTTTGAAAAATGGATAGTGATCGCCTCCGCGTCCATA
>JAFAZL010000568.1 GCA_019239815.1 Acidobacteriota bacterium | reverse complement strand
TCGGTGCAGGCGATTCGCGATCACCAGAATCGCTTTCCGCTGATTGGTGCGCATGCGGCAGTCGATTGTGAGTCGTGTCATAAGGGCGCGGCAACGGGCCAATTCGTAGGTCTGTCTACGCAGTGCTATTCATGTCACGCGACCGATTTTAAGAGCACGACGAACCCCAACCACGTGACGGTAGGATTCTCCACGGGTTGCGAGCAGTGCCACAACACGAACACGTGGTTGGACGCGAAGTTCGATCATTCGACCACGGGTTTCCCGCTGACGAGCGCGCACGCTGATCCTCCACGAATTTGTATTGATTGTCACATCAATAATAATTTCAACCTGACGAGCACAGCTTGTGTGTCCTGCCATCTGAAGGATTTTCAGGGAACGACGAGTCCGAATCACGTCAAGGGAGGTTTCTCGCAGACCTGCCAGACCTGTCACACGACGATTGCGTGGCAGCCGGCGTCGTTCGATCACAACAGCGTCGGATTTCCGCTGACCAATGCTCACGCCGATCCGCCGCGCGTGTGCCTCGACTGCCATGTCAACAACAACTACAACTTATCGACCGCGGCTTGTGTGTCCTGTCACCTGAAGGATTTCCAAGGTGCAACGAATCCGAATCACGTTTCTGGAGGGTTTTCGCAAACCTGCCAGACCTGCCACACGACCATTGCGTGGCAGCCGGCCAACTTTGATCACACGGGAGTGGGATTCCCGCTGACCAATGCGCACGCCGATCCGCCGCGCGTCTGTCTCGACTGCCATATCAACAACAACTACAACTTAACAACGACGGCCTGCGTCTCGTGCCACTTGAAAGATTTCCAAGGGGCGACGAATCCGAACCACGTCTCAGGAGGATTCTCGCAAACCTGCCAGACTTGCCACACGACCATCGCGTGGCAGCCCGCGACCTTCGATCACACTTCGGTGGGATTTCCGTTGACGAATGCGCACGCTGACCCGCCGCGCGTTTGCCTCGACTGCCACATCAACAACAACTACAACCTGACCACAACGGCTTGCGCGTCGTGCCACTTGAAGGACTACAACACGGCAACCACGCCGATCAACCACACGCAGTTGGGATTCCCGACAACCTGTGAGAGCTGTCACGACACGATCCAATGGACCGACGGCAAGTTCGACCATTCGACGACGGGTTTCACCCTCACGAACTCGCATACCGTTCCACCGCGAGCCTGCGCGGACTGTCACATCAACGACAACTACAACCTGACGAGTACCGCTTGTTCTTCTTGCCACCTGAAGGACTACAACAGCGCTACAACTCCGATCAACCATATCCAACTTGGTTTCCCAACGACGTGCGATCTGTGCCACGACACAATCCAGTGGTCGGACGGCAAATTCGATCACACCAAGACGGCTTTCCCGTTGACGGGATTCCACACATCGGTGCCCTGCGCGAATTGCCACGTAAACAACAACTACACGACACTGCCGACGACTTGCTACGGATGCCATCAGGCCGACTACAACGCCACGACGAATCCGATTCATAGCGCCGCTCCCACTATTTTCACGACGAACTGCACTACCTGTCACAACACCACGGCATGGACCGGCGCGACGTTCAGTCACACGTGGTGGAGCATCAACCACGGCAATGCGAACGGAATCTGCGCGACCTGTCACACGAACCCGAACAACTACGTGGTGTTTTCATGCACGAACGGTTCTTGCCATCCGAAGGCCCAGACCGACTCGAATCACCAGGGAATTGGCGGTTATGTGTACAACAGCGTGAACTGCTACTCGTGCCATAAGAACGGCGGTGGAGGATGACAAGAATTGCAGTAAGTTCGGGGCCCGCTAGACACGAGTGAGTTTTTGGGGGAGTCGCTGCGAAGCAAGCAAGCAGGCGCGACAAATGAGACTGGCGAGAATATTAGCGGCGTTCCTTCTGGTGCCCATTGCTGCGGCTCAGAACCCGAGCGATACACCTGTGGAGGTAACGGGTGTGAAGGTGTCGCACCAAACTGAAACCGAAATAGGCGTGGAATTGGCAACGAGCGCGTTGGTGCCGGATGCCAAGGTCATTGCGACGTATCCGGACTTGCTGATTCTGGATTTGCCGGGAGCTGTCTACCGTGGACTCCCGCGCAGGATCGCTGTCAGTCAAGCCGGAGTACGCGCGATTCGCCTGTGGATGCAATCGGAAGAGCCGGCGTTGACTCGCGTTGCGATCGAAATCGACCGCACAGAACAGTATCTGGTTTCGGTTGAAGGGGGCGCGGTGGTACTTCGCGTCGGACCGCAGTTGGAAGGTGCGTCCGCTTCAACTCCGAATACGGCGGAAGTCACTGGTAAGAGATCCGCGAATCCGGCGGCTCGGGGATCAGCTTCGGCGAATGCGGCGAGTGCGATCGCCGGAATATTCCGACGAGGCCCCGGTAAGCCGACGACCTATGGCAACTCCAAAATTCGCGACGGCCAACCTGTGCGGCCGGATTTTGGCGACAGCGAAACGTCGGGCGCGCAAAATGCGACCCAAAGTTCTGCGTCGCAAATTACCCCTGCGCCCACCGACACGCAGGTCGCAGCTGCGCCGCCCTCCGACGGATCGAGTGATGCAAAGAGAGAGGCAGTCGTAGTGGAAGCGACACCCGTTGCGCCAGGCGCAGTCGTCCCCGCCACGATTGGAGCGGCCGCAGTTGCACTCGCTAACGCGGAAAAGTCGGATGCCCCTTCTCCTGAACCAAGTAGCGGGCAACCACAAACGGCCATTGAGATTGCCGCCACCTCAACTGCTAAGAATGCAAGTAACGCGTCGAGGCCGACCGTCCCGGCGCCTATAGAAACGCCAGCTATTGTTGCACCGACCTTACATGCAGCCGCAAATCCGGAGATCACCGCGAATCCAGTGGAGCTTGCTGCGTCAGCTCCTCCTTCGTCTCCCGAGGTCCTGCCGAAGACCAGCGAGCCGGCAACAGTTCCATCCGCTTCGTCCCCGAAGGAAGCGGCCGTCGTCGAGCCGGAGCCTGCTTCGAAGCCATCCGTCAGCGCCGAGGCAAGTTCGACAGGCGTAGCTCCTGACGCTACGAATGGAGACATCGGCGCCACGACCGCGGTCGCGAACCCGGGCATGCGCATGGAGTTTCACGTCAAACATGTTGCGCAGGATTCCGCCTATATCGACGGCGGCCGAAGCGCCGGACTCAGCGAAGGAATGAAGCTGGTGATTCGCAAGCCGAAGTCGGAAGCCGGTGAAGGTGGCGCAAATTCCAGCGACCCGAACGGTCAAGTCGTCGCCGAGTTAGTGGTTGTCGGCGTCGCGGAAACATCAGCGGTCACAGAAATTCACACGCCGAAGCGCACGGTGGTCCCAGGTGACATTGCCTATCTTTCCGCTGCCGATGTCGAAGCGATGGTGCAAGAGCACACCCTGGGCGCGACCCGGAAATATCCGGTTGTGATCGCATTCAGCGGCGACGGCGAGGCGCTCGATGAAGAGGCGCGCGCGTACGTGCCGAAAGAGCCGCTGCCCTCCGTGAACCGCGCGTCGGCGCGCATCGGGCTCGATTACACCGGTACACGAATGACAGATTCCTCGCAAACGAGTTTTTCGGGCTATGGTGCGGTTCTACGCGCGGACTTTACCAGGATCGGCGGAACTTACTGGAACCTGAGCGGCTACTGGCGAGGCAGATTGAGCTCGACTTCGGGCACGGCGCAACCGACTCTCCAGGATCTCTTGAATCGCACGTATCACCTCGGCTTGACCTACGAGAATCCCAACTCACGCTGGGTGATTGGAGTCGGCCGGCTGTTTCTCCCGTGGGCAACAAGTCTCGACACTCTCGATGGAGGATACTTCGGTGCGCGGCTGGGACATGGATTGACGGTGGGTGGCTTCGGAGGCTCGACGCCGGACCCGACTTCATGGGACTACAGCCCCAACCGTCATATCGCAGGCGGGTTCTTGAATGAGGATCGTGGAAGCTACGACGGCGTCCACTACTCGCTCACGGCCGGTGGCGGCAAGAGCTTTGCTATGGATCAGTACACAACGCCAAGCATAACCGGTACGGCGACAACAGGTACGACCACCACGACCACAACTTCAACATATCCGGACAACCGGCCGTTTGCATTCCTCGAAAACTCAGTCACGTACAAGCGCACGTTTACCGTCTTCGATGCCTTGCAGGTAGACAAACCCAGTGGGAACCCCGCGGTTGCCTCGCCAGGCCTCGGGTTGAGCCGGAACTTCCTGACTGTTCGCTATCAGCCGGTATCGCGCCTCGAACTCGAGGCGAACGAAACTTACTTCCGCGATATCCCGACTTTCGATCCACAGCTTATCGGCACCGGGCTGTTAGACAAATATCTCTTCCAAGGGTTCAGCGGCGGCGTGCGGGTGGAAGTCGTCAAGAACATCACGGTGTACACCGACTTGGGCAGAAGCAGCCGCACTGGTGACGCAACGACTTCACTCAACCAGATGTACGGAATCACATTCTTGAAAATTCCGAAGCTCGATCTACGCGCCGACGCTCACTATTCTCGCTTCAACAGCTCCTTCGGCTCGGGCACTTACCGCGCGTTCTCCCTCTCGCGAAGCGTGAGAGAAGAGTTTCACTTCGAAGTACTCGCCGGCGATCAGGTGTTCACGTCCTCGCTGGCTGGTAATCAGAATGCAAAATTTTTGACCCTGAATACGGACAGCGCTCTGGGCGCGATGTTTTTCTTGCAGGGCGGCTTCACGATTTATCGAGGGCAACTCCAAAACTACAACCAGTGGGATGTCACGCTGGGCTATCGGTTCGACAACAAATGGAAACACTAGCAAAACGAAATCGCTGCTTATTGATGGGGCTCGTGGCCGCCCTCACGCTTCTTTTGTCTAACGGGCCCATAGCGGCTGCACTCGGCAGTGATCCGCTCGAAGACTTACTTCAGCGCACCGATGCGCATGTGTCGCAGTTCCTCGCGCTAATTTCGGAAGTCAACTGTTCGGAGCACGTTCTGCAAGAGAGGCTCGACGAAAAAGGCAGGACGCAAGAAAAGCAGGAATCCTCCTTCGATTACCTGATCATGCTTTCCAATGCCGATGGCGAGCTTAATCTCGTCGAATCACGCATCGCGCCGGACGAAGACAAACACGCGAAGAAACCGCACAAGCCGCTGCTCGTCAGCAATGGATTCCCGGCACTTTTTCTCGTGTTTCATCCCTACTACGCCTCCAGCTTCCAGTTCACGTCCAGTGGTCAGGAAGTTTTGGACGGCAAATCGTACAGCCGCGTGGAATTTCGCCACATACCTGGAATGAAATCGCCTGCGGCCCTCGCGGTTCGCGGCCGGGAGTATCCTTTGGAAATTGTGGGAACGGCGTGGATCGATCCGTCGACGGGAATCATCGCCAAATTGACAGCCAATATTGACTCTGGAATGGAAGATATCGGCTTACGGACTCTGCATTCGGAGGTTCGCTTCGCGCCAGTCACATTCCGTGGAGCACAAGAAGCCTTCTGGTTTCCGGCGCAGGCAACCGTCGAAGTTGAATCGCTTCACGAGCACTGGCGAAACACTCACCGATTTTCGGACTACAAGCGTTTCTCCGTCGATACGAAGGAGCAAGCCCAAAAGCAATGAGCGCAAACGTCAGCTTTCCACGTGTGGTTGCAGCCGAAGCGAACCGCGAGCGAGTGCACAGGATCACTCTTACTGTCGGCTATGTCGTTACCGGCTTGCTTTTACTCGCCTTACTGATTTACGGCGCGGACTACTACTGGGTTTCCGCAGCACACCGCGCGCTTTCTCCGAAGCACGCTCTGTTGAAGCCCAGCGGGACGATTGGACTACGTCTCGGCATGATTGGCTTTTTAATGTTCCTGCTGATCTACATCTACCCGTTAAGAAAGCGTTGGGCCTGGCTGGGCCGGCAGGGCAGCTCGCGTCACTGGCTCGATTTTCACGTTTTGCTCGGCCTCACTGCTCCGGTCGTGGTCACGTTTCATTCTTCCTTCAAATTCAGCGGCATCGCCGGAGTGGCGTACTGGATCATGATCATCGTTTCTCTGAGCGGCGTGGTGGGTCGTTACATCTATGCGCAGATCCCGCGCAGCCTGAATTCGGCGGAGCTTTCTCTCAAAGAAG
>JAFAZL010000848.1 GCA_019239815.1 Acidobacteriota bacterium | reverse complement strand
CTGCTGCGGCACTTAGCTGGAGCGCGGCGGAATGGATCAAGAATGGACGGGCGAGTGCATTAGGTGCGATCTCGGGCGCTGTCGCCGGACTTGTTGCGATTACGCCAGCGGCAGGATTCGTCGGACCGATGTCGGCGTTGCTCATCGGATTTATCGCGGGGATCGCCTGCTATCTGATGGTGACGAAGGTGAAAGCGGTGTTCGGCTATGACGACGCACTGGACGCGTTTGGCGTACACGGCGCAGGTGGAACGATCGGTGCGATCCTAACCGGAGTCTTCGCGCAGCAAGTTATCAATCCTATTTTTGGCGCTGGGAAACCGGTGGGCGGGCTGGACGGGCATTGGGGCCAGATTGGCAATCAGTTGGTTGGCATTGCTATCGCATGGACCTTTGCGATCGTGGGCTCGATCGTGCTGCTGAAAGTGACCGACCTCATCACGGGAATCCGCGTTACGGAAGAGCAAGAGATTGAGGGTTTGGACATTACGCAGCACGGCGAAGAAGCTTACAACCTGGAGCTGTAACGTAGACTAGTCGCGACGGACGCAAACGCGGTCGGTTTGGCGTGGCAACGGGCCGGTTGGAATCGGCAGTAAGATTCATGCACATCTTCGCAGCACGGCAAATCATTCGCGGGATGTGGGAGCGCAAATTTTCATGATGAAACTTGAGGCGATCATCCAGCCCTCTCGGTTCGAGTCCGTTAAGGATGCTCTGCGAGAAGCGGGGATCGAGGGCATGACCGTGACCGAAGTGCGAGGACACGGCCGGCAAAAGGGTCACACCGAGGTCTACCGTGGCCGCGAATATACGGTCGATCTCTTGCCCAAGATAAAGCTGGAAATGGTATTGCCCGACAAACTGGTGAATACCGTTGTGGACACGATCCTGAAGACGGCTAAGACAGGAAAGATCGGCGACGGTAAAATATTTCTATCGAGGGTTGATGAGGCAATAAGGATCCGCAACGAGGAGCGAGGAGAGAACGCGCTCTGAGATGACGACCGCAGCCCGTCCCGGCCTCCGATTGTTGATCGGTCAACCCGTAAAGAAAATGCAAGGTTCCGTTACCCCTCAGTCTGTCCTCGGCCCTCAAGCCGACGACGAGCGCGAACGTATCCGCCGAGATTTCGAAACTGGTGTGAGCGCACGGCAAACGGTGCTGTCTTTGTGCGCGCTGGCTGACCAAAAGACGCAGCAGGTGTTCGAGGATGCGCTGCAGTCGCACGAGCTGGGTTCAGCTGGGCTTTGCCTGGTGGCGCTGGGCGGGTATGGGCGGCGGCTGCTCTTTCCTTATTCTGATCTCGACATTCTATTTCTATTCGGCACCGAAAAGGCCGAGCAGATCTTTCGTCCGCTGATTTCGGATTTTTCTCGAACGTTGTGGGACATGGGGTTCCGAGTCAGCTCGGCAGGGCGGACGCTGGAAGAGTGCAAGCGGATCGAGGAAGACAATATTGAGTTTCACCTCGCGCTGCTGGATCGGCGATTCCTTGTTGGTGACAGCGAGTTGTTCAATCGGCTCGACACTCGCATTTTGCCGACATCGGAAAAGACGGCGCGTCCGTTCTTGCTGGCGCAACTGCACAAGCTGACAAAGGACCGGCTTAATCGCTACGGGAACACAATTTTCCATTTGGAGCCGAACGTCAAGGACGCGCCGGGCGGTTTGCGGGACTATCAAGCCGCTGTTTGGCTCCGGCAGATTGCCGAGAACAAGCAGTCGTTGAACATCACCGCAGCGGAAGAAGACCTGGCTTCGGGTGCAGTCGATTTTCTGAGCGCGATTCGCTGCTTTCTGCACTACGCAAACGGGCGCAACGACAACACGCTGACCTACGAGCTTCAAGCGGCGGCGGCGGAGCGCTCGCTCGGTGTTTCCGACGGTGAATCGCGAAACGCAGCGGAGTGGATGCGGCTGTATTTCCGCCATGCGCGCACGCTCAATCGGTTGCTGCTCCGATATCTGGAGCAAAAGGCATTGGTGCCACAGACGTTCCGGCAGCGATTTTTCAACGTCGCACGAGGCTCAAAGACGGAGCCGACGAACGGGAGGCCGTTCGGCGTCCGCGACGGGATGTTTGAGGTATTCAATCAGCCGGCACTTTCGGACCGATCACAGATTTTTTCGTTGTTCACCGAGGCGGCCCGCGCTGGCATTCCGTTGAGCCGGCAGGCAGAACGGTGCATCGCGTACATCATGCAGCACCCGGAATTGCCGGTGAGCAACGCAGAAATCAGTTGGAATGGTTTGCGCGAGATGTTGGGAGCAGACTATCCCGGATTTGCGCTGCGGCCTATGC
>JAFAZL010000751.1 GCA_019239815.1 Acidobacteriota bacterium | reverse complement strand
ATCGGCGCGACGGGCACGCTTATCGGGCTCGTTGTCGGTTATGCCTTTTCGTTCGTTGCCGGAACGTTTCGTTTGATTCCGCTCGATCCGCAGGTGTATTCCGTGCCGTTCGTTCCGTTTCATCCGAGCGTTTGGGATGGAGTGTGGATCACGGTCGCAGCGATGGCGATATCGGTCGGAGCGACATTGCTACCGGCGCGGGCTGCGTCACGTCTGTTACCCGTGGAAATCCTGCGTTTCGAATGAGGTCCCGAATGATTACCCACGAGTGCGCCTTGGCTGATTTCAAGACGCTGAAGTACTCAATGGCCCGGGAATACGAAGCAACTGACGGCGAGGGACGACACCTCGAATGGCCAGCCGAAGGACCATTTAGTGCAAAGGAGTGGGTCAAATTTTGGCTTCCGGTTTGCTCCCTATGAGGGTAGGGAAGCCTGGCCCGAAAGACTCAGACCGGCGGTCAAAGCAGGGCTAAGCTATAAGCAATCGCAAAGGATTATAAAGACAGGGGTTAGAGACGTTTCAAAGTGAGCCGAAACTGACCCATTTTGGAACAGGCAATCAAGTACAGGAAAAGGGAAGAAAATAGGAAGTCCTAGCCACCCAGGTAGGGTTATCCGACGGCACTTCGATTGCATTCTACGCATCTAAATAAAGGAATTCAGTCTTAACGTTCGCGTTCGCGAGGACAGCGCCAAGGAATGTTACAAGGCGGAATTAACGCGGGGCAGGTGAATTCCAATACGTCGTTTTCGTCTGCCTCTGCGTCTGCAATTCTCGAAGCGCGCAATTTAAAGAAAACATACGGCGCCGGCGAGAAGAGTTTGCCCATTTTGATCGACGCAAATTTGATTTTGCAGCGCGGAGAGATGGTTGCGATCGTCGCCCCGTCGGGCGCGGGCAAAAGTACTTTGCTACACCTGTTGGCTGCGCTAGACACGCCAACAAGCGGTACAGTATACTTCGCTTCGAAAGCCATTGAATCGAATCAAGACGCGGCCGTAGCCGAATTTCGTAATCGCGCCGTGGGATTTTTGTGGCAACGGCATCAGTTATTGCCGGATTTTACAGCCGCAGAAAATGTGGCTATGCCGCTGTTGTTGCGCGGCGAGAATTTCACCTCCGTGCTATCAAAGGCGCGGAAGTGGCTCGCGGAAGTCGGGCTCGCAAATCGAGCGGATCACCGCGCAGGGGAGCTTTCCGGAGGGGAACAGCAACGCGTTGCGATCGCTCGGGCGCTCGTCACCGAGCCGGCCGTGCTGCTGGCAGATGAACCCACCGGAGATTTGGACGAGCAGAATGCTTGGGCCGTGTTTGAGTTGCTGGAAAGGCTGCATCGCACGTACCAGTTGACGTCGTTGATAGCGACGCACAATCTGGAGCTCGCCGCGCGATGTGACCGGATTCTGGGATTGGAACACGGCGTTCTGAGAACTCGTGAGGCTTCGGCCAGAGCGAGTGGGGCCCCAGGGGGAGAAGCGAGCTAATCGTGTTCGAACGGTATACAGAAAAAGCGCGACGCGTCATATTCTTTGCACGGTACGAAGCCAGCCAGTACGGCAGCCCGTACATCGAGACCGAACATCTATTGCTCGGCTTGATGCGCGAGGACAAAGCGCTGGCGAATCGTTTCCTGCGCCAGCAGGGTTCGATCGAATCAATCCGCAAAGAGATCGAAGCACGCATCACTATCCGCGAACGGATTTCGACATCTGTTGAAGTGCCGCTCAGCGCGGAGTGCAAGCGCATCCTTAATATGGCGGGTGAAGAAGCGGAGCGGCTCGGCGTGAAACACGTTGGGACCGAGCACCTTCTCCTCGGCATTTTGCGCGAAGAGAAGTGCTTCGGCGCCGAAATTTTGATGGAGCGCGGATTGCGACTGTCGACGCTACGCGAGGAACTCGCGCGCACGTCGGGTGAAAAGACGACGACCGCGCGCCCGAAGGAAACCTCGCTGCTCGCGGAATTCTCGCGCGACCTGACGCAGGCCGCCCAGGAAGGCTCGCTCGATCCGCTCGTCGGACGCGAAGGCGAAGTCGAGCGCGTCATTCAGATTCTTTGCCGCCGCACCAAGAACAATCCGGTGCTGATCGGCGAACCCGGCGTCGGCAAGACCGCCATCGTTGAGGGACTGGCACAGCGCATCTCCGACGGAGATGTTCCGCCGTTTCTCGCCGACAAGCGCATTCTCTCGCTCGACCTTTCGCTCATCGTTGCCGGAACAAAATATCGTGGACAGTTCGAAGAGCGGCTCAAGACCATCATGAAAGAATTGATGGAGAGCCAGAACTCGATCGTCTTCATCGACGAGCTGCACACTCTCGTTGGCGCAGGTTCGGCCGAAGGTTCGCTCGACGCCGCAAACATCCTGAAGCCGGCTCTGTCGCGCGGCGAAATCCAGTGCATCGGCGCCACAACGCCGGGTGAATACCGCAAGTCGGTCGAAAAAGATCGCTCGCTTGAGCGCCGCTTCCAGGCCGTCAAAGTTCCGGCTCCGAACGAAGAAGAAGCCGTGCAGGTCATCAGCGGTGTTCGCGAGCGCTACGAGAAATTCCACGCGGTCAGCTATACCGACGAAGCCCTTCGCTACTCGGTCTATCTTTCGAACCGCTACATTCCCGACCGCTTCCTTCCAGACAAAGCGATCGACTTGATCGACGAAGCCGGCGCCCGCGTCAAGCTGCGCCAGGCCAGCGTTCCTGAAGAGGTTGGCGAAGTCCAGAAGC
>JAFAZL010000678.1 GCA_019239815.1 Acidobacteriota bacterium | reverse complement strand
ATTGATGGCGCAGAAACTTTCCCACTACGATGCATCCGGCAAAGTCAGCATGATCGATGTGTCCGCCAAGGCGGTCACGACGCGGACCGCGGAAGCCCAGGCCTTCGTTGAAATGAAGTCATCGGTAGTCAGCGCAGTACGCCGGCTGCGGAATCCGAAGGGAAATCCCCTGGAAGTCGCTCGTATTGCTGGGATTGCAGCCGCGAAGCGTACCGCGGAGTGGATACCTCTTTGTCATCCACTGCCTCTGACTCACATTGATGTGACCGCTGCCCTGTGCAAAAATGGCGTGGAACTTCGCTCCAGTGTGATAGCGACCGCCCAGACAGGCGTGGAGATGGAAGCGCTCGTCGCTGTAACTGCCGCAGCCCTCACGGTCTACGACATGTGTAAAGCCCTCGACAAATCGATCGAGATCGCCGGCATCGCGCTGGTCAGCAAGACTGGCGGCAAGAGCGGTGATTTCCACCGTGACCGAACTGACGCCGGAAGCACGCGCGCCACGGAATCCACGAACGGTCGTACATCCCGCCCGAAGCGCGGTGCGCGATGAGCGCCGCCGCAGCCGCGGCCGGAAAAAACGTCACCCTGCTCCTGGTTGACGACAATCCGCTTGTCCGCAAACTGATTGAGCAAGGACTCGACAATATCTGCGAAGTCCAGATTGCTGCCGACGGCGCGGACGCGCTGCTCAAAGTCATCGACGAGCCGCCTGACGTAATTCTCTGCGATTACAAGATGCCGGGCCTCGATGGGCGCCAGCTTTTCGAGAAACTCCGCGGGCGGGACAAGACGCGGCATATCCCATTTCTTTTTATGGCGGGTCGCACGGACATCGAAGAGCGCCTGCGTCCACTCGTGGATGGGGTTGAAGAATTCATCGTCAAGCCGTTCCTCGTGAAGGATCTGGTTCGCATCACGAAGAAAGTTGTGGATCGGCTGCACCTCGAAAAATTGCAGAAGTCCGCGTCCCGTCCAGGTGTGATTCAGGGGCGCCTCGAAGAAATGAACATGACGGACCTGCTGCAGTCACTCGAAATGGGGCAGAAGTCCTGCCGCCTGGTCGTGCGCAAGGGACCCGAACGCGGCGAGCTTTATTTTGCGAGCGGGCAGTGCCGCGACGCGAAAATCGGTGACCTTGAAGGCGACGAAGCCGTCTACAAAGTCATTCTGTGGACCGAAGGCGAGTTTGAAATCGACTTCAATGCAGCGAACGCGTCCACTCGCACGACAACGACGCGAAACACCACTGGCCTTTTGATGGAAGCGATGCGCCTGATGGACGAAGCAAGCCGTGAAGATTCCCCGGTCGAGACACAGTAATCGCGATGCGTGTCGCGGTCCTCACCATCAGTGATTCCGTTACCAGCGGTGAACGCGAAGACCTTTCCGGCCCCGCGGTCATCGCCTTTTGCCGCGGTCTTAACTGGGAGGTAGTCACGAGCCTTCGGGTCGCCGATGATCCCGCCGACATTCGGCAGCAACTCCGCGAACTCGCCGACAAAAATCGCGTCGATTTAATTTTGACGACCGGCGGCACCGGCCTCGGCCCGCGTGACAACACTCCCGAAGCGACGCAAGCCGTAATCGAACACCTTATTCCCGGCATCGGTGAAGAAATGCGCCGCAAAGGCGCAGCGAAAGTTCCGACAGCGCTGCTGTCGCGCGCGATCGCCGGCACGCGTCATCGCAGCCTGATCGTCAATCTTCCTGGCAGCCCAACCGGCGCCGTCGAATCGCTCGAAGCGATCGCTCATTTATTGCCGCACGCGCTGCACGTCCTCGGTGGCGGCAGTCACGAGAAGTAACGCCAGGGCTCCCGCCATCGACGACTCCACAGTTGACCCGTCTGCGAATCGCGTCAACAATGTTTGGACCATGACCCAGAAGCAATCCGATAAGTCCCTCGCTCACAAGAAGCTTGCCGTGCTCGGCACCGGAAAACTCGGTGGAATTTTGCTGCGCGCGTATCTCAAGCAGAATCTCTTCGATCCGAAAAATGTTACAGCCACGGTAAAGCATTCGGAAAAGGCGTCGACGCTCGCGAAAGAGTTGGGCGTTTCGGTGACGACGGAAAATAGGAAGGCAGTGCGTGGCGCCGACATTATTTTGCTCGGCGTAAAGCCGCAAGTTGTCGGCGAAGTGTTGAAAGAGATCGCTTCGGAGTTGAGTGAGAAGACGCTCGTAATCTCGGTTGCGGCATCGGTGCCGACGAACTACATCGAGCAACATGCGGGCTCGAAGGTTCCAGTGATTCGCGCGATGCCGAATACGCCGTCGACTGTCGGGTGCGGCATGACAGGGATTTGCCGTGGGTCGCATGCTTCTGCGGAACACCTCGAGATCGCGCAGACGATGTTTAACGCTGTCGGTCGCACGGTCGTCGTCGATGAGAAAAACATGGATGCGGTGACCGGGCTTTCGGCGAGCGGACCCGCATTCGTTTACATCATGCTGGAGTCGCTGGCCGAAGCGGGCGTGAAGGTTGGACTACCGCGCGACGTCGCGACACTACTTGCGGCGCAGACGATGAAGGGTGCAGCCAGCGTGGTCCTCGAAACCGGCGATCATCCTGCGCTGCTGAAAGACGCGGTAACCACGCCGGCGGGATGCACGATCGATGGCATTCTTGAGCTCGAAGAGGGCAAGTTGCGCGTCACGCTGATAAAAGCAGTGGTGAAAGCGAAAGAACGCGCCGGCGAATTGTTGTTCGAGAAGTGAGAGGCGCGACGCGGATCGATTGGCACTCGTTATTACCGTCTGAGATCCTTCGGCGGCCTGCGGTCGCCTCAGGATGACAAGTCGTTTTTGTAGGGCGCTGGGAAGGGCAAGCGACCTCGGAGCAATTTGATTGGATCAGCCAAACCAGAGCAAGCCGCTGACGCAGGGTGAGCAGAAGGTGAAGAAGTACGCTTCGAACACAGCGCTTGCGCTCGAGCTTCCGTTTACGATTGTTGGCGCGGTGGTCGTTGGCGGCCTGCTGGGCTACTTCCTCGATCACTGGTTGCATACTAAGGTAACCTTCACGCTCATCCTGGGCATTCTCGGCTTTGTCGCCGGCTTGCGTGAAGTTTTGCGGCGCCTGACGTGATGATTTCGAAGATCGAATTATTTGGCGCAGCCCTCCCGGCCTAAATCTTGTTCTTCCAAAAAGCGAATCGACGTCTTCGCGAACATGTCGGCAGCTTCGAGAAAAACCGGACCGTGGCCGCCGCCGGGCACAACCCATAGTGCGCTTCGCGGAATTGCTCGATACATCTCGACACCCATTTCGACCGGGTAGAGCGGGTCGCGGTCGCCATAGACAACGAGAGTGCGAGCCGTGATGCCCGAGAGATCGCGTGCGGTGAAATTCATATCGTCATAGCTGTTCTGTAGGCTGCTGGTCCATTCCCAGAGCGCGGCGATCTGATCATCTCCCTGGGGATGCCTTTGCCGCATGGCTTCCCACGCATGAGCCGGTTGTTCCAATGGCGCGGGGATTTGCTGCATGATTGCGCGAGCCTGATCAGGAAAACGCATGGTTGCGCTCACGACGACCATCGCGGAAATCCTCTCGGGTTGCATGGTAGCCATGTGCAAGAGGATGTTTCCTCCCATGCTCAGACCGACTGCGCTGCACCGGGGAATTTGCAGATTGTCGAGCAGGGCAAGCATGTCGAGCGCGCATTGGCGGTGAGTAATGGTTCGTGCGGGGTTGGTCGATTGCCCGTGGCCGCGAGCGTCCGGGCGTATGACTCGAAATCGTTGTACAAATTCGTCGAGGCCCGCGTAACGCCAGTCGTCGTGACAACCCGTTCCTCCGTGAAGCAGAAGAAGCGGATCGCCGGTTCCGTCGATTTCATAGTGGAGTTCGATCCCGTTCAACGATGCAGTGTGTGAGCTCATGCGGCATTTTCAGCACGCTTTGACAAAAGAAACAATCTAGGAACTTGTCGTGATATAGTCTAATTTCCGCTTGCAGCAGTCAGCCTTCCGGTCATCCAAAATTGCAGATTTTTGAGAGCTGAGAGTTTCGGTCTGACGATCCCATTCCGTCGAACGAGACCAAGCCATTGACGCAGGGTGAGCAGAAGGTGAAGAAATACGCCAACAACACAGGGCTGGCGCTCGAGCTTCCGTTCACGATCGTTGGTGCGGTGGTCGTCGGCGGTCTGTTGGGCTATTATCTCGATCACTGGCTGCACACCCGATTTGTCTTTACGTTCATTCTCGGCGGCCTCGGCTTCTTCGGCGGGATCAAGGAAGTTCTGAGGCGGATCGGTTAGCCTGATGGAGACAGCCGTGCCAACGGTCGCTGACCCGATCGGAACGGCGACGGAACGCCGCATCGCGTGGTTAACACCGACAATCGGGGTTGGGGCTGCCGTCATCACCGCCTTTGCCGGACGCCGCGATTGGGGAGCTGGGATCGCCGTGGGTTCCATACTCGCGTGGTTCAATTTCCGTTGGCTTCGGCAGGGCATGGACGCCGTAGCAGCTGCAGCCAATGCTCAGTCAGGGGCCACCAAGACTCATGTACCGATTGGCACGTACTTTCGCGCGCTGTTCCGCTACGCCTTGATCGCACTTTGCCTCTATGTTATTTTTAAAGTGTCAGCCATCCCCCTAGTAAGTATGGTCTTTGGTTTGTTCGCTTTAGGTGCCGCGGCGATGGCCGCAAGTGTGTACGAACTTTGGCGCCCAACAACGACCGAATCGCACGAAGAGAAGTAGCTCAAAATCTTGGGGCCACTTTCGACGAAAGGCTCCTTCCGAGGCACGCGCAGACCGCATGGAACAACACGTAAGCTGGATCTCTCAGATCGTCAATCACGTCCTCGGTGGGGCGGCGCTCGCGCTGCTACATGCCTTGCACGTCCAGCCGGATCACCCGGAACTTCCGATTCCCGAGCATGTCTGTATGGGCATTCTGGTGCTGATCGTCGGGACGCTCCTTGCGCTTTTGGTCCGCTCGCGACTCTCGGTCGAAAATCCAGGAGCAACCCAGCAGATTGCTGAATTGATATTGACGAACCGCGAAGGCTTCGGCATCAACGACATCCTCTCGGAAAATGCCGGTCATCACTGGCGTGAATATGTGCCACTCGTCGGCACGATTTCGATCTTCATTCTGCTCGCGAACCTGTTCGGGGTGTTCCCGGGTTTCACGTCACCGACCGCGCAGGTCACGGTGCCGCTGGCCTGTGCCATCATCGTGTTCTGTTACTTCAACTGGCAGGGTATTCGGCATCACGGACCACTCGGCTACATAAAGACGTTTACCGGCGGCCTGGATTGGTGGCTGGTTCCGCTGATTTTTCCGGTCGAAATTCTCAGCACCTGTGCTCGCTTGCTCTCGCTGACCGTCCGCCTTTGGGCCAACATTTTCGCCAGCGACTTGATATATGGCCTCTTCTTGGGGCTTTTCGCCGCGCCCGCGGTCGCCGGATGGATTAAGCATCCCGTCCTCGGCGTGGCGCTCGGAGTTTTGCCCGCGTTTCTGCCGATTGCGTTCATCTTACTCCACATTTTCGTCTCACTCGTGCAAGCCTATGTCTTCACGATTCTGCCAGCCGTTTACATCGGCCTAGCTACCGCTGAGGAGCACTAGTCGAACGGCGTTTTGAGTTTGTAGCTGTCAGTGTGAGCCCGGCTGCACGGTGTCCGGGAACCACCTCCTGGCGGCAATTCACGAAGGAGGCAGTAAAAATGAAGAAAGCAGCGGCAGTATGTATGTTGCTGATGGCGATTATGTTGATCGCGCCGGCAGCATTCGCGCAGGGCAATGCGCCGGCGGAAAAAGCGCCTGTCAACACGACAACACTCGTGCTGGCGGTTGGCTTCGGCGTTGCGGTTGCGGCGTTCGGCGGCGGACTCGGTCAGGGAAAGATCGCGGCAGCGGCCTGCGAAGGCATCGCACGCAACCCGGGAGCGGCCGGCGGCGTTCGCGGAGCCATGATTCTGGGTCTCGTGTTCGTCGAAACGCTGACACTGTTCACGTTCGCGCTTGGCTTCTTGCTATATTTGAAGCTGTAATTTGAAGATTACAGTATCTCGGCAGATTTGGTGGTGTTAGGCAGAAGGCCCGGCGAAAATCCGGGCCTTCTGCTTTTTGGCTTAGGACCTCAACCGAGATCATCGGCGCGACGAGCGGCATGAGCGGTGGCGAGCGCCGGCACGTCACGCTGCAGCCTGGAAATACGGCGAAGGATCGCGAAGCCAGCCCCGAGCGCTGGAATTAGAAATAGTGCGAGTGCGCTGAGGTCGAACCAGGTGTAGCGATAGCGTTGGTAGATGGTGAGCAGCGGCTCGAGATGGGGCTGGATGCCGGATGCTTGCGCGGCTTTGGTCAATGCGTCGTAGGTTTGGAAATTTGTGCGGGTGCGGGCATCGGTGTCGAGGAGGAAGTAATAGTCGACGCGGTCTCGGCTTTCAGCCGACGAGTATTCACCGATCGGGCCGGCGCCGCCGAGGATTTTGGTTCCGGCGACCTGAAGGACGCGAACACCGCTGACGGCGTCCGGGCCATCGGGATGAATGTCTTCGTTTGAGGCGTTCGAAAAATGCGTCGCGGGATTGAAGACGGAGCCGTCATGGATTTCGTCGATGAGCAGGACCGCGTAGCCATTGGGAAGAGGTGTCTGATACAGGTGACCTGGGCCTGGATCGCGATAAAGCAGCGTCTCGTTGACGTAGGCCTGAAATATGAAAACGGCGAGAAACCAGATGAAACAGGCGAATGGGTAAACGCAAGTCCAGAGGATCAGGCGGGTGCGGCCTTCGCGTCCACGCGGCACCTGGATCGCCGTCAGCGCGCCGGCGAACACGGCGAGCAGCGTCGCGATGGCGATGCCTTTTGCGCACCACGAGACGATGGAGAGGCCGATTCCCATTTATCTAGGAGACCATGACGGCGGTTGGTTTGGAACAAGGCGGAGGTCCAGGCGTCTCTTTTTTCACACTGTCCTGTAGCCGGGGGATGCGGCGAGGGCTGCGTTGTTTGTTCCTGGGCAAACGATTTTATTTGCCGAGGAGATTGGACTGCAGGACGAATTGCAGCACCTGGTTGGGGAAGAGGCCGAAGTAGACCGTGCCAGCAGCCGAGATGAAAAGCACGATGTTGATCGGCAGCGGGAATGGCGTGAGTGGGGCTGGAGCGACGACGGGCGCGGCGTGAGCGGGCGCCGCGCTATCGCCGTGCTCGTCATGGTCGTGAGCAGCGGCGTCGGCCGCGGTTTCGCGCATGTACATCACGACGATGAGGCGGAAGTAGTAGTAGGCGCCGATGACGCTGTTGACGGCCATCAGGACGGCGA
>JAFAZL010000564.1 GCA_019239815.1 Acidobacteriota bacterium | reverse complement strand
CGTCTTATGAAGAGTTGAAAGCGCAGCTCGCGGAGCTGCAGAAACAGTCGGGGAACCGACGAACAGGAGCACTGGACTTTCGAGTCGGTGAGAAGGGCGGAGTGAGTGTGTATGGACTCGGGCGATTTCCGGTCACGCTGTATTACGAACAGTGGATTCGACTGCTCGATACGGCTAAAGAGCTGAGAGAGTTTTTGGAAGAGAACAAGAGCAGCGGGAAGCTGAAGCTGAAAGAGAATGCCGCGGCTGGCGGGCGCTGAGGTTTCCCGCGTTTGGGAGCGCATTCCGGGAAGTGCGGGAAGGTGAGTGCGAAATGACGACGACTCGTCGATGGCGGGCAATGCTAGGCGGGATTTGCGTGGCGGGTTTGCTGGCGCTTGCGGGCGCGGCGTCGACGTCGGCGCAGACGCCGTCGCCAGCGTTGCTGGTGCTGGAGAAGAGCGACAACGCGATGGCAATGGTCGATCCCGCGAGCATGAAAATCGTGGCGCGGGTTCCGGCGGGCACCGATCCGCATGAGATCGTCGCGTCAACGGATGGGCGAGTCGCCTATATTTCAAACTACGGTGGGCTGGACAGCGAGTTACACACGATCTCGGTCGTCGATCTATTGGCGCACAAGGAATTGCCGGCGATTGATCTCGGGGCGCTGCACTCTGCGCATGGATTATTTTTTGCGGGCGACAAGTTGTATTTCACGGCGGAGACGAACAAAGTCTTCGGGCGATACGATCCGGCGGCAAAGAGCATCGATTGGGTGCTCGGCACCGGGCAGGATCGAACGCACATGGTTTATGTGTTTCAGGATTTGCAGCGCGTTGTTACGTCGAACGTGAATTCGGCCACGATCAGCATCGTTGAGCACGTGGATGGTCCGGCGTTTGGGCCATCGCAGGGCGCGGGCGGCGGACCACCGCCACCGCCTCCACCGGGGATGCCACCGGGTGCGGGACCACGCAAGACTTGGCGCGTGACGAATGTGCCAGCGGGTCGCGGTTGCGAGGGATTCGATGTGTCGCCCGACGGGAAAGAAATCTGGGCCGCGAATGCGGGCGACGGGACAGTCACGATCATTGATGTCGCCAGCAAGAAGGCGACGCAGACGATGCCGATTTCGGTGAAGGGTGCGAATCGGCTGAAGTTCACTCCCGATGGAAAGATGGTTTTGATTTCGGGACTTGGGGCAAGGCCGGGTTCGAACGAAGGTGCCGGAGCCGGGAATGTGGAGTTTGTCGATGCGGCGACGCACCGGGAGATCAAGTCGCTGGATTTGGGCGGCGGATCGGGCGGAATTTTGGTGGTGCCAGATGGCTCGAAGGCTTACGTCGCGGTGAGCCAGAAGAATAAAGTGGCGGTGATTGACTTGAAGGAGTTGAAGGTCGTCGGTGAAATTCAGACGGGGAAGAATCCAGACGGGTTGGCTTGGGCGCAACAGCGCTGAACTCAAACGAAGAATCGAACCGGTTGAAAAATAGAAACGGCGCCAGAGATGGCGCCGTTTGCTTTTCTGTCGGAATTTTTTCTTGCTGATGCGTGGAGCGGTCAGCTTTGGCCGTTGGAGTTTTCGCCGGGATTCGAATTGATGCTTGCCGCGGCGACCTCGGTAGAGATTGTGCCCTCGCGAAGCGCCTTCGCTGGGTCCTTCAGACCGTCAAGTGTGGTCTTGGCGTGTTCATCGACCGCGCCGACTGCCGCAACCAGGCACGAATACAGGAACGCCTTCATGCCGGTGCGGAACTGTTCGGTCGATTGCTCGGTTGCGTGAGCGATGTCGCCTTCGATGGAGCGGCGCCGGTTCTCGATCGCGGCGCGGCTCTCGGCGTCGAGCGCAGCGAGTTGAGACATCACACGCTGCGTCGCTTCGGAGATGATCAAGTCGACCTGAACTTCGGTCTGGCGCTTGAACTCTTCCATCGTGGTGTGAGCGCTCGTTTGAAGCTGCGCGCGAATGTCGGCGCTGTAGGCGTTGAGTTGTGCGGCGGCTTCGCGGGTGACCATCTGCTTGTCTTCCATGAGGCGCACAAGCTGGCGGTCGGAGACGCGTGTGGCGGCGGCTTCGAAATCATCGGCGGCGCGGGCGATCGACTGATTCAAGCGATCGAGAATGCGCGGCTCGACTTCGGAGCCGACGCGCGTGAGAACGCCTTGCGCGTCGGTGAGGCTGCGCTGGGTTTCACCGGCGAGGCCTTCGAGGCGCTGGCTGAGCTCGTTGGTGCGAGCCTGAAAGGATTGCTGCATCTCTTCCCAGCGCGAGCGGTCTTCGGCGAGGCGCGCTTCCATGCGGCTCATCATTTCTTCGCGCGCGGTGCGCATCATGACTTCGAGGCGCTCCTGGGAATGCTGCTCGATCTGGCTGATGCTGGTCTTGCAGACCTCGTCCATCTTGTTCAACGACTGACGGACGGCATCGGTGAGGTGGGCATTGATCGCGGTCTGAACAGCTTTTTCGGCAGCGGCCTGTAGCTTGCCCTGAACGGCGGCGACGAGCTGGTCGGAGGTGATGACAACGCGCTCGGATTTTGGCGCGACCTGCGGCGGCTGCGACGGGAAGGAGGTGACGCCACTGCTGCGATATTCAGGACCGGCAGGAGGCATCGAGCGCACTGGCGCGGGGGGCGGGGCGGCGCTGGCTTCGGGTGCATGCGCATGATCCGGTTCGGAGGCG
>JAFAZL010000555.1 GCA_019239815.1 Acidobacteriota bacterium | reverse complement strand
AAATGCGCACGACGAGCTTGTTAGCAGCGCGCTCGATGTCGATCGAGCTGATGCCGGCGCTCTTGAGCTTTTCCTTCAGCTCGCGGCGCAGCTTGACGTCTTCGTGCAGCAAGTCGGCGTAGTCCTTGTCGGCATACCAGCGCGACTTCCACGGCTTGTTGTAACCGAGCCGAAAACCGTAAGGGTGTGTCTTCTGTCCCATTCCGTCCTCTTCACTGCTGCTTACTTCCGAACTCTGCTTCCAAACTTAGTCGTTACTTCTTCTTGCCCTTCTTCGGCGCATTCGCCTTGCCGGTCAGAGCCTTACGCACGCGACGCGCGGTACCGCGCACGCCCTTTTGCGCTTCCGCTTCGGCCTGGTTCGCTGCAACGCGTTCGGCAGCCGCGACATGGTGCTCGGCGACTCCAACCCACAGATGCGCCGTGCGCTTTTGATAACGGAACGCGCGGCCCATTGGCGCCGGACGCAACCGCTTCCAACGCGCGCCTTCGTTCACGAAGCATTTGTTGACGAACAACTCATCGACGTCGAGCGGCGCGCCCGCGTCTTCCGCCTTGCGTTCCGCATTGGCGATCGCGCTGCGCAGTAGCTTTTCGATCGGCCGTGCCGCGCGCTTCGGCGTGAACTGCAGCGTCTGGAGCGCATCCTGCACCTTGCGACCGCGAATCAGGTCGATCACCAGCCGCGCCTTCTGCGGCGACATGCGCACGTGCTTTGCGAGCGCGTGAGCTTCGATTGTTCCCGTTGTCTGCTGTACGTCAGCCATTTCTTATGCCTTCGGCGCTGGAGCCGCGCCGCCTCCTGCCGCCGGAGCTGCGCCCGCCGCCTTCTCGAGCGCTGCCTTGACCGAGTGGCCTTTAAACGTGCGCGTCGGCGCAAACTCGCCCAGCTTGTGTCCGATCATCTGCTCGGTGACATACACCGGGATAAACTTCCGGCCGTTGTGCACCGCGATCGTGTGACCAATGAAGTCGGGCACGATCGTCGAACGCCGCGACCACGTCTTCACAACCTTCTTTTCGTTGCGCGTGTTCAGCGCTTCGACCTTTACGCGCAGGTGACCGTCAACGAACGGTCCCTTTTTTAGTGAGCGTGCCATCGATTCCTTATTCCTCCACGCGCCGCAAGCGCACCCACTGCGCTCGCCGCATCTTCTTAAATCCCCGCACCGGACCAGGCACTCGGTGCGACCTCGGGCAGAACGGGCATACGAAGCGCGTGCCTTGCGCATTCGGGATGCGTTCCACAATCACCGCCCACCCGTTCTTACACAGCTTGTACAACACCGGCTCCAACGGAACCGCTACAACCTTTACCGCTCGCACCGGCTTTGCTGGCTTCGCTGCCGTTGCTCGCTTCGGCGCTGTGCGCTTCGGAGTCCGCTTCGCGGCTGCTCTGCGCAGTGTTCTTCTCGCCGAACTTCTTGCTGCACTTCTTCGCGAACTGCGTGCTGCTCTGCTGCTCGTGCTGCGTCCCGCTTTCCGTGTCGCTCGCATCGTTTGCGCTCTCGCCGGACCGCCTGGCATCGCTTTCCGGCACATGCGACTTCCGACTGCTGGCTGCTACTGCAGTACGTCCGGTGCTACTTCCGACGCTGCACGATCTGCTTATCGGTGCGCTTGTTGTGCCGCGTCTTCTTACCCAGTGTCGGGAACGCCCACGGGGTCTGCGGATGATTGCCCTTCACACGGCCTTCACCACCACCGTGCGGGTGATCGACCGGGTTCATGGCCACGCCGCGAACCGTCGGACGGATGCCGCGCCACCGCGTGCGACCCGCTTTACCGAACGTTTCGTTTTCGTGATCCAGATTGCCGACCTGACCCACGGTCGCCATGCAATCCACAGAAAATTTCCGAACTTCGCCCGACGGCATCTTCACCAGCGCCAGGTCGCCCTCTTTGCTGAGCAACTGCGCCGCGCCGCCCGCGGAACGCACGGCCTGGCCGCCGCGTCCGGGATACAGCTCGAGGTTGTGCACCATCGTGCCGGGAGGAATGTGCCGAATCTTCAGCGCATTTCCCGGAAGAATGTCCGCGCCTTCGCCGGTCGATACGGTGGCGCCAACTTCCAGACCCACCGGGTGCAGGATGTAGCGCTTCTCGCCATCTGCGTAGTGCAGCAGCGCGATGTTCGAGCTGCGATTCGGGTCATACTCGATCGCTGCTACTTTCGCGGGCACTCCGACCTTGTCGCGTCGGAAATCCACCTGGCGATATTGCTTCTTGTGGCCACCACCGCGGTGCCACACGACAACTTCGCCCTGGTTGTTGCGTCCGCCCGAGCGCTTTTTCGGTTCGAGCAACGATTTCTCCGGCGTTTCCTTGGTGATATGGCTCTTGTCCAGGACAGTGATAAACCGCCGTGACGCCGTGTATGGATTAAAACTTTTCAGTCCCATCTCAACCTCTTGCGTTTTTGCGCCGCTTGAACTTCCGTTGCGGCGCGACATCAACTCACTTGCTCGACTTCACCGGGCCAGATTTCCCTAAAACTCTCCGTTGCCGACGCGGCTTACAGATTCTCGGCGTACTCGATCATCTTTTCGCCTTCGGCAAGCTTCACGTAGGCTTTCTTCCAGTCTTTGCGATAGCCGACGCTCTGTCCGCGACGCCGCATCTTGCCGACAAAATTCGCCGTGCGAACGTCGCTGACCTTCACCTTGAAAATCTGCTGCACCGCTTCCTTGATTTCGGTCTTGCTCGCTCCGGCCGCGACTTCGAAAACGACCGTGTGCTGCAATTCCTTCACGCCGAGACCTTTTTCGGTGATGATCGGCCGGCGAATGATTTGATAGTGAGGGGCTGGCATCGCTTACTTCCCCTTCTTTCCGGGCTTCGCGGCTTTCTTTGCCGCGGGCTTCTT
>JAFAZL010000508.1 GCA_019239815.1 Acidobacteriota bacterium | reverse complement strand
CGCTGCTGCCGGCAGCGAAGCCATCGTCGCTCCGGAAACCGCCGTCTTGAGCAAATCACGTCGCGTTAAGTTGGTCATAGCGGACCGAGTGTACTCAAGAACGATAAATCTGCAAACGCTTTCTCGCTTACAGCTTTCCCGATCGTGGGGCCGCGAAAAAACCTTTCCGCGAACTCCGCGTCTATTGGACCAATCGGAGGGTGTTGCTATGAGAACGCTGCTACTACGGGTCTCCCTGCTCGCTTTGCTCTCAACGTCTTCCATCGCTCTGGCGGAAGATGCCATGTTTCGCGCGAACCCCGCGCATACCGGTGTTTATCAGGCTCCTGGCGTTCCGCAATTCAACAAGATCAAATGGCAATTTCCGACAAAGGGTCAAATTCTCTCCTCCCCGGCCGTAACCTCCGATACGGTCTATATCGGAAGTGGCGATCACTTCCTCTACGCGCTCAATCGCGACACTGGCGCCGAAAGGTGGAAATTCAAGACCGAAGGTCGCATACCTTCGTCGCCTGCTGTCTCTGGTGGCATTCTCTATTTCACCTGTTATGACGGCAGTGCGTATGCGATCGATGTTTCCAGCGGTGCTCTGAAATGGAAGTTCGCACTGCCCGGTGAACGTCGCTTCGCCGCCACTCACCTTCACGGCGCCACGCCGAACGGCGAAACAATGCCTGACCCGTTTGACTTTTATCTTTCGTCACCGGTCGTTGTCGAGGGCATCGTCTATTTCGGCAGCGGCGATACGAACGTCTACGCGCTTGACGCGGCCAGCGGACAACTCAAGTGGAAATTCAAGACCGGCGACGTCGTCCACGCTTCGCCTGCGATCGTCGATGGAAAGCTCTACGTTGGCAGTTGGGACAGCTACTTCTATGCACTCGACGCAAAATCCGGCAAGGAAATCTGGCGCTTCAAAACCGGCGAAGACCCCGAGATTCACAACCAGGTCGGCATCCAATCTTCCGCCGCACTTGCCGACGGCATCGTCTACTTCGGTTGCCGCGATTCCAATTTTTATGCGCTTGACGCTGCAACTGGGAAAGAGCGGTGGCACTTCAACAACAAGGGCTCCTGGGTCATCGGCTCACCTGCGGTAGCGAATGGCAAAGTCTACTTCGGCACGTCCGACACCGCTCTTTTCTACGCGCTCGATGCCAAAACAGGCGCCCAACTTTTTTCACTCGATTTTCACCGCTGGCCGCTCTTCTCGTCCCCCGCGATTGCCGGCGATCATGCTTACCTCGGCTCGCATGAGGGTAAGCTCTTCGCGATCGATCTCAAGACACAAAAACTCGCGTGGACCTTCGCAACCGACGGCTCGAAACAGAACGGCGCCACCTACACCAAGCCCGACGGCACCGTAAATTACGAAGTCGCCTTCACCGATTTTTTCTACGACGACATGGTTTCCGGCGTCCAGAAACTCATGACCGTCGGCGCCGTCCTTTCATCGCCCGTCGTCGCCGGGGATACGGTCATCTTTGGCAGCGCCGACGGCAGCGTGTACGCCTTGAACTGACGCCTCGGCTTCACGCCGATATCCTCACTTCGTTTGCAAATCCCATCGGCTTCGCGCATCATTACGGATTCGTTTTAGCTTCGATGGCGCGACTAGGGTCGATTCGCGCGAAGACCGCCGCGTTCACGCAGTCCTTCGCCGCTAAGCGTCACAAACGCCGACATTACTTCTTATTTCTGACTCTCTGAGGGAGACGGATGGATAAGCCGCGAAAGATCGAGCCCGCAAAAGGAAAACTGGGAGTTTTGCTGCCCGGAATGGGGGCCGTCAGCACAACGTTCATGGCCGGCGTCGAGCTTGTCCGCAAAGGTAAATCGCAGCCGGTCGGCTCGCTCACGCAACTCGGCACGATTCGGCTAGGCAAGCGCACCGAGGGTCGCTCGCCGCTCATCAATCAATTTGTTCCACTCAGCGGCCTCAACGACCTCGTATTCGGCGGCTGGGACATCTACAAAGACAACGCCTTCCAATCCGCGGCCAACGCCGGTGTACTCAGCCTCGAAGATCTGGCCAAAGTGAAGCCGTTCCTCTCCAAGATCAAGCCGATGAAGGCCGCTTTCGATCCTGAATACGTGAAGAAACTCGACGGACCGAACGTCAAGAAAGCCAAAAACAAATACGACCTAGCGCTGCAAATCAAAGACGACATCGCCAATTTCAAGAAGACCACGAAAGTTTCGCGCCTCGTCACCTGCTGGTGTGGTTCGACCGAAATCTTCCTCAAGGCCGACGACGTGCACTCCACACCGGAGAAATTCGTCGAGGCGATGAAGTCGAATCATCCCGCTATCGCCCCCTCAATGCTCTACGCCTGGGCCTCGGTCACCAGTGGCGTCCCCTTCGCGAACGGCGCGCCCAACCTCACGCTCGACTTCCCCGCCATGCAGCAACTCGCGCAAGAGCACAACGTCGCCATCTGCGGCAAAGACTTCAAGACCGGCCAAACCATGATGAAGACCGTTCTCGCCCCAGCCTTCAAAGCGCGGATGCTCGGCCTGCACGGCTGGTTCTCGACCAACATCCTCGGCAACCGCGACGGCGAAGTCCTTGAGGATCCCGGGTCATTCAAGACGAAAGAAGAATCCAAGCTCGGCGCTCTCGAATACATTCTCCAGCCCGAGCTATATCCCGCGCTCTACAGCAAAATGCATCACAAGGTCCGCATCAACTACTACCCGCCGCGCGGCGACAACAAAGAGGGTTGGGACAACATCGACATTTTCGGCTGGCTCGGCTATCCGATGCAGATCAAGGTGGACTTCCTCTGCCGCGATTCGATCCTCGCCGCTCCGATCGTTCTCGATCTCGTTCTCTTTCTCGATCTCGCACAGCGCGCCGGCTTGCGCGGCATCCAGGAGTGGCTCAGCTTCTATTTCAAGTCGCCCATGACCGCTCCGAAGCTCTACCCCGAGCACGACCTCTTCATCCAGCTCATGAAGCTTAAAAACACCCTCCGCTGGATGATGGGCGAAACGCTAATCACCCACCTCGGCCAGGAGTATTACGACTAGTCGCGATTCCCTCGTAGACGCGACCCGCAGAAGCTTGTCATTCCGAGCGCAGCGAGGAATCTGCTTTCTGAAGCATTCAAGAGCCACTATCCGGGAGCGCGCCTGGCTGCGACGTTGCTTGCGCATTAGAACGCATTCACTTTTCCGATTCTCGCCATTCATTTTTCGCGGCAACCCAGTACCTCTTTCAATTTGACCGCCGCAAACACGCCGCGCTATCCTCCCTTGTTCATGGCGCCCGCGTTGACGCTCACCATTCCGCCACCGACTTTCGCATCAACCTTCTTTGAGGAGAAACATGACGACTGAATTGCGTAGTTTTCTGTCCCTCTCGTATGACGAGCTGGAAGAGCTGAATCTCAAGGCCAAAAAGCAGCGCCTCGACCGCGTTGCGGCGCACACCATTCAGGAAGAGCGCATCAAGTACCTCACTGACGAAAAGCGCATCAAGGCTGTCACCGTGCTCTTCAGCGACCTCGAAGGCCGCTTGCACATGCTCGATTACGACAAGAAATTTCTCGTCAAGAGCTACGACAACCTGACCTTCGACGGCTCTTCGATCCGGGGCTTCACCGCACAGCGCGAATCCGACCTTCGACTTGGCATCGACTGGTCCGCTTTTTACTGGGGCCCCGCCGATGTCTTCGGTTCCGGCAAAGTTCTCGTCTTCGGTGAAGTCATCGACAAAGACGGCTCGCCATATAAAGCCGACATCCGCGGCGCGCTGAAATCATTCGCGACCGAACTCTACGAAGAAGAAAACTACACTCTCAACGCCGCCAACGAAATCGAGGGCTTCCTATTCAACGGCATTGATGCCGAAGCCCGCTATCACGAAACCGGCAAGTTCGAGTACGTCAACACAGGCGGCTACTATCATTCTCTCCCGAGCGATCCACTGCGTTCCTTCATCGACACCACTGCCGAAGTCCAGCGCGCCATGGGCTTCCAGAACGAAAAGGATCACCCCGAGGTCGCGCCGTCACAGTTCGAAATCAACTACGGTTACGGCGAATGCGTCGCTGCCGCCGACCAGATTCAGCTCTACAAGCTGATTTGTCGTCAGGTCGCCACCAAGATGGGTCTTACCGCGTGCTTCCTTCCCAAGCCCGTCGTCGGCGTCAACGGCAACGGCATGCACACCAACGTTTCCATCAGCCAAAAAGGCAAAAATCTTTTCTGGGATCCTAAGGGCGAAGAAAAGCTCAGCAAGACCGGATGGGCCTTCGTCGATCGCATCCTCACCCACGGCAACGACATCTGCTTGATGCTCAACTCGAGCGTCAACGCCTACCGCCGCCTCGATCCGCACTTCGAAGCGCCGAACCAAATCAAGGCATCCGCTGTCGATCGCGGCTCAATGGTCCGCATCCCCATCGGCAACGAAAAGAGCATGCGCGTCGAAGTTCGCTCCGTGGCTCCCGACGCGAATCCCTATATGGTCATGTATTCGATCTTCAAAACAGGCATCCAGGGCGACACTTCGAAAACGAAAAATCTTCGCCAGGCCGAGCGCTACTTGCCGGACAACATCTACACCGCGCTCGACGACTTCCGCAAAGCCAAGTGGACCAGCGAACTCATCGGCGAAGACGTCAAGGGTAGGTATGCCGATTTAAAACAAGCCGCCGCTGACCGCTGTGCCCGTCAACTCGGCACCTTTGTGAAGGTTCCCGAAGTTCAGTTCCACCACGAGGTCTACAACCAGTTCCTCTGGAACATGTTTTAGTCGACCCGTACATCAGACTCAAAAGAAAGAGGGCGCGGTAATCTGCGCCCTCTTTCTAATAAAAGCCTCCTAGTTTTTCAGCTTGCTCTTAGCCTTATGGATTGTTGATCGACGCCCGCTGTGTACCTTTCGTCTTGGTGAGCTTCGAAAACAGAAACTCCTGCAATACGCCCGCAAGTGACGTCTCACCGATTCGTATGAGCGCCGAACCAACCAACGAATTGCTTCCCTGCCGATCATTTGCGGGAGTGTATCCGTATTGGATCCCTGCGCCGGCGAAACTTCCGATCACGTTTGAATAGTTCGGCTGCCAGTGTCCGTTGTCCCCTTTGCAAATCACCGAGCTGGCAAGCGCATAGAGAAGTCTCGATTTCTTGCTTCCACTACCCTTATAAAAGTAGCGCGGATCCTGTTTCAAAATCGAAGGTGCTACAGCTCC
>JAFAZL010000488.1 GCA_019239815.1 Acidobacteriota bacterium | reverse complement strand
TTGGAGTGGCGATCCATCCGCCGTGGGAATCCATGCGGCGGACATTCATGTTGTAGGGGTCTTCGTTGAACTGGCCTGCGTATTCGACTTCGTTGGGCGCGCGGTTGAGGTAGCTGTTGCCGGCGATGCGCATGTCGGTGACGCCGCACGGAGCGAGAACGGATTGCTGGACGAAATGCTCGTAGGGCTGGCCGGAGACTTTTTCGATGACGCGGCCGAGGATGCAGTAGCCGAAATTGGAGTAGGCCCAGTGCGTGCCGGGCGGGTAGGTGAGCGGGATGTTGGCGATGGATTCGGCGATGAGCCTTTTGTGGTCCCAGGAATCGTTGCGGAACATCGGGTCGGTGTCGTCGTTGGGCCAGCCGCCGGAGGTGTGAGTGAGGAGATGGTCGACGGTGACGTCGGTGACGTACTGGCGGAAGGTCTTGCCGAAGTCGAAGGCGAGAATGCCGCTGGGGCCGAAGATTTTGTCGTTGAGATTGAGTTTGCCTTGCTCGAGTAGTGTGAAGATTGCGACGGAGGTGATCGGTTTAGAGACACTGGCGATGCGGAAGACGCTCGTGTTGGAGCACTCTGCGTGCTGCTTCGTGTCGGCGATGCCAAACGGGCGTTCGTAGACGAATTTGGAATCGCGAATTATGGCGACGGATAGCGCAGGGATAGAGAATCGGCTCATGAAATTGTGGGCGACGCGGGACATCGCGGCATCTTCTTCGGCGGTGGGGAGATCGGCGCGGCGAGCTCGAGAGGCTGCGGCGAGGAGGAGATTCGCGGAAGTTCCGAAGGTTGCGAGTGAAACGGCGGCGGCAGCTTGCGCTAGGTGTCGGAGAGCTTGGCGACGAGCGAGGGTCGACATTTATTGAGTGCGGTGAAGTTCGGTGACTTTGTCGCCGTGGGCGACCAGGACAACGCTGGCGCGATCGATGAAGAGGCCGTGTTCGACGATGCCGGGGATGTCGCTGAGCTTGTGCGAGAGCGTCGGAGGATCGGGAATGCGGCCGAAGTGGCAATCGAGGATGTGATGCCCTTCGTCGGTGATGAATGGCTTTGCGTCTTTTTGGCGGACGACTACCGCGGCACCTAGTTGTTCGATTTCACGGCGGACGAGCGGAAGAGCGAAGGTGATGACTTCGACAGGTACCGGGAAATTGCCGAGCATCGGGACTTGTTTGCTGGAATCGGCGACGATGACGAGCTTCTTGGATGCGGACGCGACGACTTTTTCGTAGAGGAGCGCGCCGCCGCCCCCTTTGATCAGATTGAGATGTGGGTCGAATTCGTCTGCGCCGTCGATGGTGACGTCGATTTGCTGCACTTCGTCGAAACTAGTGAGCGGAATGCCCAGTTTGATGGCAGCCTCGCGTGTGTGAATTGATGTGGGAATGCCGCGGATTTTCAGGCCGGCTTTGACGCGGTCGCCGATGAATTGGACGGCGTAAGCGGCGGTCGAGCCGGTGCCGAGGCCGACGATCTGGCCGTCTTTGATGAATTGAAGGCTGGCGCGAGAGGCGGCTTCTTTTTCGATTTCGTTGGCCATAGCTGGGTTCAGGTCCTGAGGATGCGCTCCGACTTTAACGCGAATCAGGTTTAGCGGGGAGTGAAAACCATACGGATTTTATTTTTCCGCTAGCTCAGTGCTTTTGCGAGTCGAATGAGACCCTGGCGAATAGCGACGTCGTCGAAACCGCCAAAGCCAAGAAGCAACGCCTTGGGGTCGGGGCGTCTGAGCGTGCACCGATCGACGGCGAGAACTTCAACACCTTGGGCCGACGCCAACTCTTCGGCGCGTCGTGAAGGCATTCCATTCTTGAGATATCCGATCGTGTAGAGGCCTGCCCTCACATTAGAGATCTCCAGCAAACCGTCCAGATGTTGTTTGGCTCCATCGATGAGTGTTGCGAGGCGCTCCGAATAGAGATTTCTCATCCTTCGGAGATGACGAGCTAAATGCCCGTCGGCGATGAAGTCGCAAAGCACCGCCTGGTCAAAGGATGAGTTCCTAAATTCGATTCGGTAGCGAAGGCCGACGAAGGGATCGACCAACGGCGCGGGCAAAACGACGTAGCCTATTCGTAAGGCCGGGAATAACGTTTTGCTGAAGGATCCGATGAAAATGACGCTTGAATGATTGTCGAGACTTTGCAAGGAAGGCACAGGGGGGCCCTCGAACCTGTATTCGCTGTCGTAATCGTCTTCGATGACGAAAGCGCCGGCGCGTGATGCCCAGCTAAGAAGGGCCATTCGGCGCTCCAGCGACATCATGAGACCTAGCGGGAATTGGTGGGCCGGACTTACATAGGCACCTTTCGCTTTCGGACAAGTCTTCATTCCGGCGGAAACCGAGAGCCCTTCACCATCCACAGGCACAGGAATCAGGTCGGCTCCGACATTGTCGAACGCGATTCTGGCTCCGAAGTATCCGGGATCTTCCATCCAGATCGGATCGCCCTTTTTTAAGAGCAGCCGCGCCAGCAGGTCGAGTGCCTGTTGAATTCCGGAAACGATGACCACTTGTTCGGCGGTGCATCGCACACCGCGGGATGTGCGCAGATACTCGGCGACTGCATCGCGCAATGGCCGATACCCACGGCGATCCGCCTCTTTCTTTAACCATGAGCGGAAATTGCGGGCTCGGTGCGAGACGATGCGCCCCCAAACTTCTGATGGGAATTCGTTGATGGCTGGATGTCCGATTCGAAACGGGCGGGGGCCCTCGACAAAAGCCGAGTCGAGCCAGGGTTGAGGCCGCTTGTATGTCGAAGTGATACGACGAATGTAGGACGGTGTCGCGGTTGCCTGGCGGGCCGGCCGGGGCGCGTCCACACGATTGACCCAAGTACCGAAGCCGACGCGCGACGTGACATATCCCTCGGACTGCAAACGTTCGACCACGCTGACGATCGTGCCGCGGGAGATGCCGTACTGGCTAGCGAAATCCCTGGATGCGGGCAATCTGGCGCCAGGCGCGAGTCGACCATCGAGAATGGCCGAGCGCAGTTCGCCGTACAGCCAGTTGGTCAGCGTCTGATGGCGCGAGCGGCTTTTGAGAGTGAGTTCGAACGAACTAACGGCTTTTGGCATTCAAATGGTCCAATCCGATTGGCGAAAATGGCTCTGTTCGATGTACCACCGATTCCATAGTATCAGGGCTGAAATCGAGAAGCGCATCCGTCGTCGTTCTCGGTCGTCATGACGGCCGGCTTTTCGCGGGAGGGACCATGCAGGATCAAGAGATGAGAATCGGAGTTTGGTTTTACGGCTTAGGAACTGTACTCACCGGCATTCTGAATATCGCGTGGGGCGCATTCGACGCCTCGCATCAGCCGATCAAACTTCTGGGCAAGGATTTTTCTGGTCAACATGTGCTCGCTTATGTCGTGGGCGTGTGGCTCGTCGCGGCGGGGCTTTCCATTTTGTTTCGTCGCAGCGCAAGGATTGGCGCTGCGGCATGCGGCATCAGCTATTTGGTTTTTGTGGCTTTTTGGCTGCTCCAGTACCCTGCCGGCATTCATACGTATGGCTGGCAGATTCGCGTTTTTCTCGGGGTTTCGTTCGGGCTGGGTCAACAGTTGATGCTAATCGCTCCGGCGGCAATCGCATATTTCTCCACCGGCTCACCGGATTCCCTGTTGCAAAAGAGAGCGGCGATCGCCGCGCGATGGATGCTCGGATTACCTCCCATCCTCTTCGGCTTATTTCACCTTGCGGGCATAAAG
>JAFAZL010000465.1 GCA_019239815.1 Acidobacteriota bacterium | reverse complement strand
TTTTCCTCAACAGGTATAGCGATCCGATACGGCTCGAGCTTCTGCCACATGCGTAAAATCTCGCCGGTGCCGTCGTGCGACGACTCAAAATAAGTCTTCAACTGCTCAACCAGTTGCTCGAGCGAATACGCTGACAATTGCAAAAATACTTGCCGATGCGCGATTTCCAACGCTTTCGCTGCGACTTCTGGACTAAAGCGAGACGCAAGTCCGTCGTGATGGTACGAACCGGTGTTGTAGTCGCGCGTCGATGCGAGATAGATGAGCCGCGCCAGGTCACACGGGAGTTTGGAAAGCGAGCGCTGTAAGAAATCGTCGTAAGCAGCCTGGACGGTGACGAGCTTAGCGGTGGTCATTTGTTCGTGATTCGTGCGACGGGCAGACCTTCAATTCGGACGCGATACATCAAGAGCGAGTTTTCCGCGTTTCAATTGGCGCCGCGCAAATCGCGAGCCGCGATCGTGATCGTCAAAGCATGCTGAGCGTCCGCGAAGCTGTGCGAAAGCGAGGCCGCATAGGTGCCAAGCGCACCGACGCGCGCTGGACCGGCGGCCCGGATCGCCAGGACTAGAACGTCGCAGATCGCCAGAAGCTGTAAGTAATGACTCAACAATTTCGCTTCGGTTGCCAGATTCAAATCAACGCTCTGGCGCGTCATTCGGGTATGTTCGCGCATGATGCGATGAATCGCAGCCTTGGTCTGATGCACCCACACTAAAGCGACGACTCTGCGCTCATGGCGGAACAATCGCGAGACTTCGGGCGAATTCTCAGCCGAGACAAAAGTCCAATCCGCCGGCGAAAAGATCCTGGCTGCGAATTCCGGAGGACAAAGTGACGGATCACCGGTCGCTTCGTCATACACCGGAAGATCGGTGCGAAATGCCAGTTCGTGCCGGACGGAAGAACCGCGTGTCGCCAACAGTGCCAGCGACAACATCACCACGGAACAGATCAAAATCGCAAAAGTGATACTGATCACGAGCCGACCGCCTTTGCCAGGTACCCGCGAGCCGTGTGGAGACGTCTCTGAGTCGCGGCCGCAACTCGCTGGTATTCCTGTTCGAGTGGGATTGCCCGATCCGGGACTGGATTCGGTTGGTAGGACCATAAGCTCACGGTCCAAACGACGACGGAGATCACATAGGAAATCGAAAAAGTATAAGACCAGAGTGAATCCGATTTGGCTACACCAGCCGCGACCAACGCGAGGCAAACGACGCTCCAACTGACGAACAACCCGTAGCCAATGAGAATTCCGCGAAGATTTCTGCCAAACGGAATCGAGTAGAAAAGGAAAAGCAACGTCAGTGCCAAAATCGCAAGAAGCTCGCAGACGCGCAGCAAACCCTCGACCTGCGCCGGTGTTGTTTTCATCCACCACTCGGGCACATCAAGTGTCTTGACGACCGTCTTTACTATCGCTACGACAAAAAGGACGGCGAGCAGAGTTCGGGCTATCCGCGCTGTGCCCGGATATGGCTTCAACGCAACACGATAAAACTCGAAGAAAACAAAGCACCCAAACAAGAGACCTAAGAATTCGATCACCCAATAAAGATAGAGATACGAAGGAGCGCGTTGAATCGCAAAAAGCAAAGTGTCAGACACGACGACGAACGCGATATACGAGTAAAAGACGGGATAGCGGCGAAGAAGGCCTTGCTGGACACCACGAAGAACCAGGACCAATTCTAGCGCGATGCCGACCAACCAGATTGAGAGACTGATCATTTTGGCCCAAGCGCCTAGCCGACCAAGGCAGGCTGATGGGAGTCGATGCTAACACGGCTGAAGGGAAAAATCTGGACCATCTTCCCTTCAGCCGTATTGAACTCAGGCAGCGGCGACGAGCCAGGGATTTGGCGGCGGATGAGCGCCATCAGCAACGAGCCAGGGATTCGGTGGCGGGTGAGCGCCATCCTTTCCGACCCAGGGATTTGGTGGCGGATGAGCGCCATCGGCGAGATACCAAGGATTTGGTGGCGGATGAGCTCCGTCAGCAACGAGCCAAGGATTTGGCGGCGGATGTGCCCCGTCCGCCGACAACCAAGATG
>JAFAZL010000439.1 GCA_019239815.1 Acidobacteriota bacterium | reverse complement strand
CGGAATGCCAGCGCCTCGATCGTCATCGTCGGCTGCCCACGGCCCGAGGTCACGAGGCTACTCCCGTCGCAAAGGAAGAGGTTTTTTACATCGTGCGTCCGATGGTCCGCATTGATAACCGAAGACTTCGAATCATTTCCCATCCGGCAAGTCCCAAGCAGATGCACCGCGAACGATTGCTCCTCGATCGGGAACGACCATTTCTGTTTTGCACCCGCCGCATCGAGCAACTCGAGCCCGCGCGCATTCAACCAGTTCGCCAGTTTCAAATCGTCGGGATGGTCCTTGTATGTCATGCACAACGCCGGCAGACCCCAATCGTCCTTCACGTTGGCATCGAGCGAAAAACTGTTCGTCTCTAGCGGCAGCGATGTGCCGTGCGACATGACTTCCATCGTTCGCGTGAAATTGTGGGCGATCGCGTCCTTGAAGCCTTTGCCCCATCGCGGCGTCCCAGGAGGCAGCGCGCCGGTGGCAAATCCAATCGGCGTGAGATCAAAACGCGCATCGATTCCGCCACCGCCGTAGAAGCCCACCTTCTGCGCATCCAACTCGTAAAAATCGTGAATGATCCGGCTGACCGCAAATCCCTTGTAGTCGTTCAGCGGCTCATCAAAAACGCCGACCGAAATCGCGCCGGAATTGAGCATCAAATACTTGCCGACCAATCCGCTCGAATTTGCCAGTCCGTTCGGAAATTGCTTGTTCGCCGAAAGCAGCAGCAGCCTCGGGGTCTCCGCTCCGTTCGCCGAAACGACGACCGCCTTCGCCTTTTGCAGATGCACGTTGCGCTCGGCATCGAAGTAGACCGCGCCAGTGGCGCGCCCGCTCGCATCGACCTCAATCTTGTGCACGTACGAATTCGGCCGAATCTCGCACCGCCCCGTTTTTTCGGCGACGCGAATCATCGCCGCCAGCGAACTCGATTTCGCGCCGACTTCGCAGCCAAATCCAAGGCAGAATCCGCAATTCACGCAAGCGCTGCGCCCCGCGCGCGGCTGAGACAAAATCGCCATCGGCGCCGGGAAAGGATTCCATCCCAGCTTCCGCCCAGCCTTTTCCAATAGCACGCCCGACCCTTTCGTCGGCAGTGGCGGCATCGGATACGGCTTCGATCGCGGCGGATCGAATGGGCTCGCTCCGGCCAGACCCGACACGCCGACTTCCCAATCGACCTTCGTGTAGTACGGCTCCAGATCGGCATACGTGATCGGCCAGTCGGAAAATCCCGTTCCGGAAATCGGGCCGATTTTGCTACGCTCTACGAAGTCGATTTCGTGCAGTCGCCAAAAATTCGCCGTGAAGTGAACGCTTGTGCCGCCGACTAAGCGCCCGTACACCACCGTTCGCTGTGGCTTCGCTACATCGCCTGGATTTTTGCGAAATGTATTCGGCTGCGTCTTCGGATGATTCGTCAAAAAATCCTGATTCAGAATCTTGATCTCATTGTGCGAGAAATCCGCTTCCGTCAGGTACGGACCTTGCTCCAGCACAACGACGCGAAATCCGTTCTGCGACAGCTCCTTCGCCATGATGCCGCCGGCTGCGCCCGAGCCGATAACGACAAAATCGACTTCATCCGACGTCTTGTACTTCGGCATGTCGAGCATCATGACTGCCCCTTGCCCGACGCCGGGCTAATCGGCCGCCAGCCCGCGTAATCTTTGTCGTAGTAGCCGAACGGCGAATGAAACATGTGCTCGCGTTCTCGTCCGATAACAGTCCAGCCGACGCCTTTCGCGTCGCCGCCTGCATCCGGATCGAGAAGGAAGGCTACGATCGTGTGCGTGCGCACCGTCTCAAAGAAGTTGTTCGCACCGTTGCGCGGGCGGTACGGCCTGCGCGATGGCTTCGCGTCCGCTTCGTCGAATGAATGCAAAATTTCGTCCTGTTGCTCAGCAGTCGCGCTTGAGAATTTTTCGATTGTCGGAAACATTTCGTGTGCGCGCGCCTGCAATTCGGGAAGGCCTTCGCGGTAATCGTTCTGCTGCTCCACGGCAAACGTTGTCAGCGCCCGATCGATGAAATACACGACACCGGCCTCGTGTGCTCCCGGCGTATCCGTCGTGGGAATGATCCGTGCGGTAATCGCGTCGATCTCGACAGCTTGGGCCGGAGTGAAAAAACTGAGCTTGGCCGTTTCGGGAGCTTGTACAGCGTGGCGGGCGTGCGTAGCAGCGGAGCAGAGCGAAGGCCAGTGCGAGGATACCCAGATTGCGGTCAAGCTACTACACGAACACAATAGAAAATCGCGACGATTTAGATCGTTCATCATAAATTTTTCTTGGCTCGAGGACTTCGACTTCTGGGACTCTAAGATGCCGCTATTGTAGCGGTCAACTACAAAGCTCCGATAGCTGAAATTGAAAACTTGCATGCGGTCCGCCGATCCAATGTGGCCCGTTTGCGGCCACCTGTGCCACTGGTGTACGATTCCAAAACACCGAAAGCGCAATCGATTGAGTTAGTTCCGGACGTATTGCGCCGGTGTGTGAACTGCGCATGGCTACGCTTACAGGCGGCATCGGCACAGGAAGCAAATGGCTGCTCGACAAAATTGTCGGCGCGCTGGCCGCGACGGGCGTGAACCCTAATTTCCTCACCTTCCTCGGACTTGTGGTCAATTTTGTGGCAGCAGGAATGTTTGCCATCGGCCATTTCTTCACCGGCGCTCTGATCATTTTCTTCGCCGGCTTTCTCGACATGCTCGATGGCCAGGTGGCACGCCGCCAAAATCGCGTGACTGCCTTCGGCGCCTTTTACGACTCCACGCTCGATCGCTACGCCGACATGGCGCTCTACATGGGCCTGCTCGTCTATTACTCGGTGACCGGCCGAACGCCGTACGTCGTGCTCGCCGCGGTCGCCACCGCTGGCTCCGTAATGGTCAGTTACGCGCGCGCCCGCGCTGAATCACTGATCCCCCTCTGCAAAGTCGGATTCATGGAGCGCCCCGAGCGCCTCGTCCTTCTCATCATCGGCGGCGTCTTCAATCGCATGGCCGCCGTACTCTGGGTCATCGCAGTCGTCTCCACGATAACCGTGATCCACCGCATCGTCTACACCTGGCAAGAAACCCGCGCCGGCCGCGTACTCCCGGGCATCCGCCTCAGCCTGTAATTGATTTAACGCGCGCAAGCAGATTCTTTGAGTCGCGCTTCCACGGGGGCTGCGACGATTGCGTGGACGCGATCGCGTAGAGCGGGCACGTCTTCTTTCGTCAGGCCTTTGGTCTCGATGGTCTCGTGAATCACTATCGTCACCGTCTGCGGCCATAGCATCCAATGGCCCGTGCGGTGATGTTGGAAGGAGCCAACCAGGCTCACCGGAACGATGGGAATGCCGAGTTGCTGCGCGACGCGGAAGCCGCCATCCTGAAACGGATTGAGATGTCCGTCGCGCGTGCGCATCGCTTCCGGAAAAATGATCAAGCTCGTGCCGCTATCGATCGCCGCCTGGGTCATCCGCCACATGCGTTTCAAATCCGAGGGACGGCGAACATCGGGCACGGGCACGTTGCCGAATCGCTTCATAAGCCAGCCGTACGCCGGGATTTTGAAATGCGATTCAAGTTCCCAGCCGCGAACGTGTTGCGGAATCGCGCAGTACAGAAAAAACGGATCGAACAAGTTGACGTGATTCACCATAAAGAAGCACGTGCGGTTCGGATCGAAGCCTGGTGCGCGAACCGCCCGCACCTTCGCACCGGCAAGAAGAACAATCCGGCGGCAAAAGGCACGCTGCAGCCAGTCATGTTTCTTCGGGTCGAGAAATATGGCGAGAAAAACCAATACCGGGGCAGACACGAAAAAATGCAGATACGTAAGGGTCCACAGCAAAAAGCTGCGCACCTTGAGCCATGCGCTCTTCATATGTACATGTCCAGCGCGGACGGTAAGATATCGAGCGACTTGCACGTCAATGAAACGATCTCCCCATCAATCATCACGTCGACGGGAGTGGGGATATTGAAATCCACGTGACGCACCGCGCGCCGAGAAGCAAGTGGATGATGGACATGGGTGCCATCGTAGAGTTTCGGCAGCATTCGCAACAACCCGAGACGTCCGATCGGTCCCCAGCGCACGAACTCGATGAAGCCGTCGGTAGGATCAGCGTTCGGCGCGATCATCATCGTGCCGCCGGTAAACTTGCTGTTGTTGAACGTGAGAAACAAGCTGCGGCGTTCATCCCAATCCTTGTCGTCGTCGCAACGCAACGCGAACGCTCGTCGGTTCAATTGCGCCACGCGAACAAATACGCCGAGCAGATAGCCAAAGTGACCGAGAGGCTTGAATCGCCGATTCGTTAGCGCGCCAACGTCCGCCGTAAAGCCAATGCTCAGTAGGTTGAATGAATAAATTTCGCCAGTACTGTGCGTTAGCTTCACGATGTCGATAGGGCGTTTTCGGCCTTCGAGGATTGCCTTCAACGAAGCCTCAGCTCCATCTTTTGTGAAATCGCGCAAAAACGAATTGCCTGTCCCGAGTGGCAAAAAACCGAGCGAAATTCGCCGCTGCGCCGCACCCGCCGCGAATGCCCCGTTCAAAATTTCATGCGCGGTGCCATCGCCGCCTACCGCGATGAATTGGCGATATCCTTGATCGAAGGCTTCTTTCGCGAGCTGCGCCGCGTGGCCCGGCGCCGTCGAAGCGATCACATCAATATGCAGCCCGCCATCGCGCAGCCGCGAGAGTGCAGGTCCCACAAGGTTCGCGGACCGGCCACCACCCGCGGCAGGATTTACGATTGCTAAGAAGCGTTCCATCGAGACGCTGTCTGTCTCCCGATTCACACACCTCAAAACATCACAGCGACTTCACGGCGAAAGCGCGGTCCAGTTTCGAGAGGCTCTCCGCCAGTACATTTCTTTTGATCTTCATCGAAGCCGTCCGCGGAAAATCCTCTTCAAAAATGACGATGCCGTGAACGCGTTTGTAATTCAGCAAGCGCCCATTCAAAAACGAAATCGCTTTTTTCAATTCGTCGTCGAACACCTGTCCGTTTTCGAGATGAATGACGAGCAACAACTGCTCCCCCACCATCGAACGCTGCGGCCAGATATAATTCGCTGCAAAAACGCAGAATTCCTTCACCGGCAGCGGCTCGAAGACCGCTTCGATATCTTCAGGATAAATATTCTTTCCCTCTTCGGTGACGATCATATTTTTCTTGCGCCCGAAGAGTTGCAGGTGCCCGTTGCGATCGAAGCGACCGAGATCGCCCGTGCGCAGCCATCCATCCACGATCGTTTCCGCGGTCAGCTCCGGTTCTTTCAAATACCCCGACATGACCGTGCGGCTCTGCACCTGCACCTCGCCGATCCCATCCTTGTCGGGTTCGATGATGCGCACGCTCATCCCCGGCAGTGGCTTGCCGACCGTGTCCGCACGGAACGGATGCAAATCGTTCACGGTGATCGCCGTTCCCGCTTCGGTGAGTCCGTAGCCATTCGCGACCGGGATTCCCAGATCGTAGAAAAACTGCAGTGTCTGCGGTTCGGTGAATGCCCCGCCAACAATGATGGCGCGCAGTTCGCCACCAAATGCGGCGTGCACCTGCTTCAGCAGCGTGCGGCTCAAACCCAATCGCGGACGCCCTTTCGTGAGCGCTTTGTTCACGCCGACGAGCGCGTCGAACACTCGCCGCTTGCCGGGAGTCAGCGCATCGAAACGCGCCTGCAGTCCCTTTTGCAAATTCTTCAGCACCAGTGGCACGAGGCTGACGTAGGTAATCTTGTATTTCGGAAAGGCCTCGCGCACAAATTCCGGCCGCAGCGTTCGCAGGTGTACGACCGCCGCGCCGCAGATAAACGGCCCAAAAAATCCCACCATGAAGTCGATCGCATGATTCGTCGGCAGAATACTGAGGTAGCGATATCCCGGTGCGAACGGATACAAAGACGTGAGCGCGACGCACTGTTCCAAATAATTGTCGTGCGTCATCATGCAGCCCTTCGGCCGCCCGCCGGTGCCCGACGAATAGACGATGGTCGCGAGATCGCTGCGCTTCCGCGGCACGAACACCGGCGCCTGCGTTTTCGTTTGCGTCTCTTCCCAACTTAATGCGCCGCTGAGATCCGTGTTCGACGGCGCTTCTGTGACGTACACCAACTGCATGTCGGATGCGCTGCTTCGTCCGGCCGCCGCTGCCAACTGCCGCCACACCGGATATTCGGTGATCAGCACAATCGCACCGGAGTGCGCCAGCAACTGCCACTGCTCCTCGGGGGTCAGCTTGTAATCGAGCGGTACGAGCACGCCGCCGCAAAAGAAAATTGCGTACGCCGAGATCAGCCACTTCGACTGATTCGTCATGATGATCGCGGCGCGATCGTCGGGGCGAAATCCCATATCCTGCAGCGCGCGTGCAACCGCATTCCCGCGCTGCTGAAATTCGCGATACGTGAGTCGCTCTTTTTCGCGCTCGCGATCGGCTTCGATCAGGCACGTCTCGTCGGCAAACTGATTGAGCGCGTCTTTGAGCGCTTCGCCTATCGACTGGTACTTTTCGAGATCGAGCATTACAGGCGGGACTGAATGCGGGAGGCTAGCGTACGGAAGTCGCTGACGCCCTGCACTTCGTAGTCGGGCAGCTCGATATTGAAATGGTTCTCGATGCGGCTCAGCAGTTCGAGCGTTTGCAGGCTGTCGATGCCGAGTTTTTTGAAGAAGTCGTCGTCAGGCGCGAGCGAACCCGCTGGCACGTTGAAGTGCTTCGTCGCCAGGTCGAGGATTTCCTGGGTGGTCTGGTCGATGGTGCGCATGAATAGATGAATTTATCACTATCCTGCGGAAGATGAAAATTACTGTGGCGCGAAGCTTAGAGCAAAACAAGGCCGCGGCGGATGCCCATGGCGACGGCTTCGGCGCGTGTGGACACGCCGAGTTTGCCCAGGATCGAGCCGACGTGGAATTTGGCGGTGTGATCGGAAATGTTGAGTTTGGCGGCGATTTCTTTATTGCCGAGACCGGCGGCGAGCATTTGCAGAACTTCCTTTTCGCGCTTCGTGAGCGGCTCGATCCACTCCTCAGTCGATCGCGATGTGTTCACCGCGGCGTGCGGAATCGCGGCGACTGTGGACGGATGCAGCACAATCAGCCCTGAGGTTACCGCGCGGAGGGCGGCGACGAGTTCGGCCGGCGATATTCCAGCGGGCAAGATGGCCCGCGCGCCTTGGCGCAGCAGGTCTGAACCGGCGGCTCCGTTGTCCAGGCTTTCGAGAACCACGATCGGAATATCCGCGCCGATGTCGGATGATGCGGCCGACAGACTCGCCGTGGTTGCGCTCGACTCGCGCGAGGCGTCGACGACGATGACGTCGGGCTCGGCTTCCGGCTCGGACAGCAAACCGGCAGTCGAATCGAGGTCGACGGCGCTGCCGACGACCTCGAGCTCAGGATGCGCGAGGAGCTGTTGCAGCCCGCTGCGAGCCAGTGGCGATGCGGCGACGATGAAGACGCGAATCACGCCGCGACACCGCTCCGCACGGTGGAATTGCCGAGTTGGACAGTGACGCGTCGGATACGCGCATAGTCGCCGCGAAGGAATTCGAGGCGCAGCGTGCGCGGTCCGTCGCCGCGCAATGCGCGCGACAAATCGTCGAGAACCGAGAACGGTTTATCTTCGGCGCCGAGCAGAATGTCTCCCGGCAAGAGCGATGCGCGCGCCGCGGGGCTTTCCGGCTCGACGTTTAGTATGACGAGGCCGAACGTCTTCGCGCCGCGATTTCCGTTGCGCGGAACTTGCACGGGATAGAGCGTGACGCCGAGCCAATTCTCGGACGGTCGCTGCTTGGCCGTGCCGCCGGCAAGAAATTCCGCCACTGTGTCGCTAGGTATCGCGAGCGCAAGTTGCCACGCGACCATAGTGTTGATGCCGATGACGCGGCCCGCAGCATCGGCGAGCGGCCCGCCGGAATTTCCGGGAGCCAGACGGACTCCGGCTTGTACCCATTTTTGCGGACCGAGTCCGGGAACCGATCCCACCGCGTGAATCACGCCGGTCGTGAGGGCGCCGACAAATCCCAGAGGATTGCCAATCGCGATCGCCAGTTCACCTGGACGCAGGCGCGACGAATTTCCGATCGACGCAGCGGGCAGGTTTGACGCGCGCACTTTTAGCGACGCGATATCGCGCACTGGATCGGTCGCGATTACGGTGGCTTCGAGCTCGCGCGAGTCCCATAGCTGCACGCGGAGTTGCTTGCGCTGCGCGACGTGCGCGTTCGTGACGATGACGCCGTCGTTAGACCAGATCACGCCAGAGCCATTGCCGCGGCCACCAGCCTGAATGAGCACGGTCGAGCGGCGGAGAGACTCCGCGATTTCACCGAATCCGTTGACGGGTGCGGGCATTACTCGCCTCCGTGCGGGCGTTCGGCGACGGTGATTTCGGCATTTTGCAACGCTCCGCCACGAACGAAACCGATCGCGAATGGCTTGCCGATCGCGGAGCCATGGAGTTTGGAGTGGATGTCCTCGAGGCGAACGACTTTGTCGCCGCCGAGCGAGACGATGATGTCACCGATCATCAGGCCGGCGCGATTCGCGGGGCTGTTCGGCTCGATTTCGAGCACGATGGCGGCGGTGCGCTCTTCGCGCTTGAGCGTTTGGCGGAGAGCTTCCGGTAAGCGCACAGGCTGCAGGCCGACGCCGAGATATCCGCGCGGGATGCGGCCTTTTTCGAGCAATGTTTCCACGACATTGTTGACGGTTGATGCCGGAGTCAGAGTCGAGCCGAAGCGGCCGAAGCGCGGCGTGATGATGCCGAAGATTTTTCCGGCGGCGTCGACGACTGCGCCGCCGACGGCGGTCGGTTGAATCGAGACGTCGAGCCGGACGTAGGGTGAGAGCGAAACGCCGGTCCACGTTTTGCGCTCGGGCGCAACGAGGCTGACGGCGCCGAACGCAGCGACCGGTCCGCTGGCGCGCGTGCGGCCGACGGCGAGAATCAGGCTGCCGGGCTTGAGCGTTGCTGGATCGCCTGTGCTGGCGCTCGCGATCGCGTTCGTCGCCTCACTGCATTTCAGAACGGCGAGATCGGTGGATGGATCGCGGCCGACCAGTGTTGCTTGCGCGACGCGCCCGTCGGCGAGTGTGACGCGGATGTCCTCATCGCGGCGCAGCGCGTGTTCGGAAGTGACGATCACGCCGGTGCGCCAGATGACGCCGCTTGCCGATCCGCGCGGCTCGGAATGCACCGCGACGACGTTTGTCGCCGCTTGCTCGGTGGCCGACGCCAGAGCGTTTGATAGTTCAACGAGTTGAGAAGCCATGTACAACCTCCTTGGACAAGATGCAGCAAGGTGCGGGGCATCTACATCCGCTGATCGGGTAGGTGGGACCTGGAAGATTGGCTAGGTCTTTATGCTGGAGGCGAACTTAACGGCCGATGATGCGCCAGTCGGATCAGTCGGGTGTGGTGATCTCCATCAGCTCGATGCGGTTACCGAAGGGATCGAAGACGTGGGTGCGGCGGTAATTGCCGATGGGCGTGTCATCGCGTGTTGGGAAGCCTGCGCGCTCGCACGCCGCGATGATTTCATCGAGATTATCGACGGCAAATGCGGGATGCGCGCGCCTCGCTGCGTGAAAATTGGAGTCGGCTTCGATGCCGAGATGCAGATTCACGGGGCCCGCTATGAGCCAGATGCTGTTGCGTCCGGCCATTGATGCGGGCTTGGCTTGCTCGGTGAAACCGAGAATGCCGATGTAAAACGAGCGTGCGGCTTCTTCGCCGCCAGCTGGAATCGCGACTTGCACGTGATCGAGACTAAGGATTGGCATCGTGTGCTTCCGCTGGAATTGGTCCGCCGCCTGCCCATGGCGAGACGCAGAAGTAGCTGCCGTGCAGGCCTGAGGCGAGGAACATCAGCGCCGCGAGAATGAAGAGCGCGATTATGCGGGTTTTGTTGAGCGACATGATTTTTCTTACTGCTTAGATTCGTGTGGTTCGGGCTTCGTTACCTTCGACTTTGTTAGTCGCGGATTAAGGCAAATATGGCATCGCGTCATTCGACTCGACGAATTTTTTCAGGGCGGCGATTACTTCGGGGCGAATAAAAAGCTTGCAGAAGAGATCGATCTCCTGTCTCAGCTCTTCGTGGGGGATCGGCTTGATGAATTTTTTTGCGGTCGCGCGCGTGGCGGGATTGAATTTCGTAATTTGAGCCGCGGTCGCGCGTGCCGCGCGCAAGGCTTCGCCTTCAGAGGCGAGCTGAGCGACCAGGCCGACGGCTTGCGCGCGCGTGGCGTTCACACTGCGGCCGGTGAGGATCAAGTCGCGCACGAAACCGTTGCCGAGATCGCGTTTCAGGCGCGGGATGCCGCCGAAACCGGGGATGAAGCCGAGGCGCAATTCCGGGAACGCAAAGCGCGCCATTTTGTCGGCGACGATGATGTCGCAAACGAGCGCGAGCTCGAGTCCGCCGCCGAAGCAGACGCCGTGGACCGCGGCGATGGTGACGAAAGGAGCTTCGTCGATTGCGTTGAGGACGGCGTGAATGCCTTCGAGGAATTCACGCATTTTGGCTACGCGCTCGTTGTCGGAAATCGGAGCAGAGGCGCGTTCGTAAAGTTCGCGCAGGTCGCCGCCGGCGGAGAATCCGGCTTTGCGTGCGCTGGTGATGATGCAGGCCGCCGTGTCGGGCGCGAGCGCAGGGATTGCAGCGACAAACTTTTCGAGTTCAGCCAGCATCGCGGTGCCGATTTCGTTGGCCGGTTTGCGATCGAGAGTCAGTTCGATGACGCCGTCGCGCCAATCCCAGCGAAGCGTTTTGCCGGTGAAGGATTTCATGTCGACTTGGAAGCGTACAACGCATCGATTTGAGATGCGAAGCGTTCATTGATGGCGGAGCGGCGGAGCTTGCCCATCGCGGTCAAAAGGCCGGAGTCGGGCGATAGCGTCTCGCCTAGAACAGTGAAGTTGCGAATCTGGCGATAGTGCGGCAGATCGCGATTCACATTGTCCAGCGCCGCTTGTGCGGCGGCTTTTTCGACCGGGCCGGTAAACACGGCACAGAGATATCCGCGGCCGTTGCCGACCAGAATCACGTGCTGGGCGGTTGGCAAAAGCTGTGCGAGCTTGTCTTCGATCGGTTCGGGCGGAATTTTGTGGCCGGAATTGAGGATGAGCAGATTTTTGACGCGGCCGACGATGCGCCAGTTGCCGTGTTCGTTTTTCTCGCCTTGATCACCGGTGTGAAACCAACCGCCGCGAAGCACGGTGGCGGTTTCTTCTTCGCGGTTCCAATACCCGGGGAAAATATTCGGTCCGCGCACGATGATTTCGTTTTCTTCGCCGACTTGCATCTCGATGCCGTCGATCGTCGGGCCGACGTGGCCGGTGTCGACGGCGCCGTCTGGATTGTCCATCGTGCAGATGCCGGTGGTTTCAGTGAGCCCGTAGACTTGCAGGACGCGGACGCCGAGCATGCGGAAAAAGTTTTGCGTTTCTGGCGCGAGGGGTGCAGAGCCGCAGATGAGCGCGCGGAGATTCCGGCCGAAGCGTTCCTTGATCTTCGAGAAGATCAGTGTGCGTCCGAGGAAGAGCCAGATTCCGTCGAATGCTTTCGGTGTGCCGTCGATTTCCCGCTGGGCGGCTTCGCGTGCGCGTTGGTAGAGAGAGCGGATGATTGATGGACGTTTCGATATTGCGTCGTCGACGCCACGACGGACGCGTTCCAGCAGCGTCGGGACGTTCAGAAAATAATGCGGCTCGGACAGACGAATTTCGTCTGCGAGTTTGTTGAGGTCGGTCGAAAGCGCGACGACGCTATCGCGCAGCAGGAATGTGAGCGTCGCAATCCACGACGCGGCGAAATTGAGCGGCAGATAGTGGAAGATACTGTCGTTACCTTGCGAGCCGCGCATGAGCTGATTGAGGCGTCCCGAAGTGCGCTCCAACATGAACGAGACGTTACCGATGCTGAGGCAAACACCTTTTGGTTCGCCCGACGTGCCTGACGTGTAGACAATTGTGACCAGGTCTGAATCGGCGCGAGCGCTCAGTCGAACTGCATCCGATTGGCTCTCCGCTCGCGGGCTCGCGCGGGTTGCCAGAATTTCGTCGAACAAAACCGTGTCGAAGCGAAAGCCTGCGTCCGGCCGCCAAGCGGCGGTGATCGAGCCCCGCAATGCGCCGCCGTCGGCGATCAGCATTTTGGGTTGGCAATCGCGCATTACGGCAACGAGTTCGCCTGCGGCCTGACGGTAATACAGCGGCACTACTACCAAACCTTCCACCATCAATGCCAGATCGATGGCAATCCATCGCATCGAATTCGGACCGACGATCGCGACGCGATCGCCTGGCGAAAAACCGCGCTGCCGGATCCATTCCTGCGCGCGGCGAATCTGCTGCAGAAACTGCGCGCCGGTTAGCTCGTGAAAGCTGGTGCCGTGAATTTCTCGAATGACCGTGCGGGATGCGCATTTTTCGAGTTGCGCGAAGACGTTTTCGAGGAAGTTAGGCATCGGCGGCGAGGAGAGTCAGCTCGAAATTTGTGTCGGTCCGTTCAGCGCGAAACGGCCACGGCTTGTGCCGGCGCGGCGGCCGTGGCGTCGTCGTACCGCTCGACCAAGTCGCGAAGAGTCGGGCTCAGTGGCGGCAGATAGTCTTCCCAGCTCAAAACTCCGGTGCGCAGCGGAAATTCGGGATAG